>QZKU01000007.1 GCA_003598085.1 Candidatus Abyssobacteria bacterium SURF_5 | reverse complement strand
GAAGGAGATGATACCACAAAAAGAGGCTATTGTCAACCATAAATTAATATCTTGAACTATAGTTCAACAACTTTAATCGTCGGACAGTCTCTCTGTCCCCATTTTTCGTATTGCCAATTTCTCCGGCATGCGATAGAATAGCGCAACTTAACCGGTGGGAGAGGGTGTCATGAAAAGCTTGAATCAAGTCGTTCTGGATTTTGTAGGAGAAGAAGGCACGTGCGCGGCGGGGATTGCGACGTTCGAAACGCTTGCGGGCGGGCCGCCTTCAGCCGATCTGACGTATGTTTTGCCGGAGGCGAAGTCTGCGATATGCTTCGCGCTGCCGCTCGATCAGAGCCTGATTCCGCCGTATCTCTCCAAGAAGGACCGCCGCTCACATGAGCGCGATAATTTCCGCACCAATCTGACGTCGGGCGGAATCGCTCTCCAGTTGTCGAAGTTTCTCTCGCAAAAAGGATATCCCGCCGTTCCGCTTGCGCCGAACGAGGTGTACCGGCAGGATACGCCGCGCGGCGCGATCGACATGTTTCCGGACGTCTCGCTGAGGTATCTGGCGGTTCGCTCCGGCGTTGGCTCGTTCGGGCTTTCGGGCAACGTGCTCACGAAGAAGGAAGGCGCGGCCATCATCCTCGGCGCGGTCGTGACGGCGGCGGAGCTCGAGCCAACGCCTCCGTTGCCAAAGGAAGATAATTACTGCGACGGCTGCCGCCTTTGCATCGCCTCATGCGCATCCGAATTCATGGACCCGGAAGACGAGTACTCGGTGACGCTCGGCGGCGAGACGTTCACCTATTCGAGACGAAGAAGCTACCTGCGCTGCGAGTACGTCTGCGGCGGATTCACCGGCCTGCATGCGTCGGGCAAATGGTCGACCTGGTCGCCCGGCAGATTCCCTCTCCCGAAAGACGACGCTGAATTCGGGCCGCTCCTGATGAAGGGGATCGAGGCCTACAACAAGCGGCCGCCGATGGAGGGCGGGCATCAGCATGTTCTGATGGAAAGCAAGCTGTACCTGACGTGCGGCAACTGCCAACTCATCTGCTCGCCCGACAAGGACGAGCGGAAAAGGCGGCACAAACTGCTGGTGCAAAGCGGGGTGATCGTGCAGAATGCGGACGGTTCACTCGAGGCGGTCTCGCCCGAAGCGGCCGCCGCGCGCATTGCGGCCCTTGATACCGAGACTCGGTCCCTCTACGAATGAGAGGTCTGATCCGGCGCCGTACGACTTGACGACCTCTCCGTCATCGCACTAATTGCGCTATCAGCGCGATGACGAACAGCACGATGAAAATGAAGAACAGAATTCGCGCGATCCCTGCGGCGGCAGCGACGATTCCGGTGAATCCGAAGAGAGCGGCGACCAGAGCTATGATAAGGAAAACAACTACCCATGCAAGCATGATGGCCTCCTTTTGTTACGAGTTTCTAAGACAGTATGTACTCCGCATCAACCATGAGCAATTAAATTATCGAAAAGTAAAAGGGGCTGACAATGGCACACGCACTCGAACTGTTCAAACTTGACGGCAAAGTGGCGGTGGTAACCGGCGGCAGCCGCGGGCTCGGCTTCCATGCGGCGGAAGGATTGGCCGAGGCGGGCGCCGATGTCGCCATTTGCAGCCGCAGCGTATCGGCATCGCTCGACGAAGCCGTCGAGAAATTAAGGAAGACCGGCCGCAACTGCATGGCGTTCGAATGCAACATCACGAAAGAGGATGAGGTCGCCGCTCTCGCGAAGAACGTGAAAGAGCACTACGGCAGATGCGACATTCTCGTTAACAATGCCGGCATCGGCACCGTTGTTCCTTCGACCGACATGAGCGCCGGCGACTGGACCAACATGATGAATACGAATCTGCTCGGCGCGTTTCTCTGCTGTCAGCAATTCGGCAGATTCATGATCGAGCAGAATTCCGGCTGCATCATCAACTTTTCGAGCGAGAACGGGCAGGTCGGGTTTGCTGTCGGGATGGCCGCGTATGCAACGTCAAAGATCGGGCTCGTCGGGCTGACGCGCTCGCTCGCGGTTGAATGGGGCAAACACAATATCCGCGTCAACGCCATTCTCCCCGGCAACATGGAAGAGGGAATGATGGAAACGCTCAAGGACAAGGAGAGTTTCCTGTATCAGCTCTGGGGGGAGAAGATGCTCGGCCTGATCCCGCTCAACTCTTTCGGGACGGGCGACGATATCAAGGGCGCCGTCGTGTTTCTCGCCTCCGACGCCGCGCGCTACATTTCCGGCGCGAAAATCGTGGTGGACGGCGGCTTCACCATCAACGCAGGGATTTAGCGGCTTCCCCCCGCGCAGACCATGCGAATGAATTCGAACCTGCCGGTCAAACAGCCTTCCCAGAATTCGTTCTGTCATTCGTATTCGCGCGGGCGGGTTTGAAACCCGCCCCTACGGGTCAATAGATGATTTGCTCTTATTTGCCTCCTAATCCGCCATCTCGCCGCGGGCGGGTTTGAAACCCGCCCCTACAGGTCTCCCCCCGATCGGAACTCCTCGCCTTCACTAGCACTTTTTCAGCCGCAATGTTATGGTGTGATCACTTCTGTATGGCGTTGGATCATCCCCGTT
Organism: Candidatus Abyssobacteria bacterium SURF_5; assembly: GCA_003598085.1. NCBI lineage: Bacteria > Pseudomonadati > Candidatus Hydrogenedentota > Candidatus Abyssobacteria > Candidatus Abyssobacteria bacterium SURF_5. The sequence continues at coordinate 7,974 of QZKU01000007.1, read as the reverse complement.
CTTCCGATTCCCCGGCTACATTTCATGTTCACGCGGAGTTACATTGCATGAAGAGAAAGGAGAAACAAATGGACTGCAGAAAATTGACCCTGGGCGCGATGCTGGTTCTTGCCGCAGTTTTCTTTCCTCTGATTTTCGCGAGCGCTGAGGAGGCCGAACCGCAGCCGCAGGCCGCTCCCCAGCAAGCGCAGCCGCCGTCCATCGAGCCGGCGGGCCCCGCACTCTGGCAGCATCTCCAGCAGGAAAATTACCGTGAGAGGTGGGAGATGTGGCCCGGTAAATCCGCTTTTTATGCCGGAACCGAGCCTCACGGAGTCTTGCTGACAACCTATGTGAATGCAACTGCATATGACGCCATTACTGAAAAAGAGGCGCCGCTTCCCCCCGGATCGGTCATTGTCAAGGAGAACTACGATCAGGCGAAGACTCTTCAAAGTTACACCGTCATGTTGAAGAGCGAAGGTTTCAACCCCGAGGCGGGGAACTGGTTCTGGGCGAAGTATACGGCCGCCGGCGAGGTCGAAGCCGCCGGAAAAGCGGATGGGTGCATCCAGTGCCACGGGACGAAGGAAGAGAATGATTACATAATGACTTCGCCTTTGAAATAGGCGCGTCTGCAAAGAAGCGAGGCTGCCTGTCCTTGTTTAGTCTTTTGGGAGAATCCCACTTACTGGGGAGGTGGCGGAAGAAGCATATCGTCCCGAGCAAGAGAGCACTGTCAATCTGTCCAACTGACGCGATGGAGACTGTCCCCCAAGCCTGCTGCGCATGCAACATTCCCCCTTTGCAAAAGGGGGACTAAGGGGGATTTCTCCGCGAAGGGGATTGGCTCAGGTTTTGTCATTCCCGCGAAACTTATCCCGGACGCCGATCCGGGAGTGGGAATCCATTTTCGTTAACCACCCTGCCCTGTCACGCGTTTAGCGTGACTCGCGCGGGAAGTCCCGCGCCTCGCGGGGAAGAATGGCGCCTGTCCCCGAAGCAAGAACCAGCCGCCCAATCATTGGAAAGTCTCTCTGTCGCCGGAGGCGGGAGCTTGAATAATGAAAACTCCTCTCCTGATGAACCGGAAAATCCCCCTCGTATGTGCAGTCGCGCTCCTCTTTACTTCCGGTCCACCCGATTTCAAGTTGTTCTTCCAAAGCTGTACACAGGAACAATTCGCAAGGGTCTTTGTCTATCGAGATGAGGGCGACGAGGCGGATAAGGCCCGACCGCCAAATCGCGTGCGGCCAGTCTTTACGGCGTCAACAACATTTATTGAAGCAACAGGTCGGGGACAAGACGCTTCTCTTGAGGAAGGTTCAGCGGCCAGAGGAAAAGCCATATATGAAGAGAAATGCGCAAGCTGCCACTCGATTGGAGGCGGACCCGAACTCGGGCCGGACCTGCAAGGGGTGACCCAGCAGCGCTCCACTCCCTGGCTCATCGAATTCATCATGAATCCGGAGGAGATGTTCGCCGACGATCCACTTGCCCGCCAGCTTCTCGAAGAGTGGCAAATTCGGATGCCTGACATGGATGTGGAGTATGAGCAGGCAGTTGATCTTCTCGCATATATACAGACTGCCTCCGAAACCGCCCCGTCAGAAGCAGAACCCGCGATAGCTGCTCCGGCCATGCCGGCTGGTCGAAAGGCACGTGAAGAGCGAGTGATGGAAGGTTCATATGAAGAGGGCCTCCTCTATTACACCGGAGACAAGGAGCTAAAAAATGAAGGCCCCTCCTGCCTCGGGTGCCACAATTTACCGAGCCTCTCTTTCCCTTATGGCGGCTTGCTCGGTCCGGAGCTCAGCGGGGTCTATCAACGGCTGGGACCGGACAGACTGTATTCGGCGCTCGATATGATGCCCTGGAAAGTGATGAGGTCGATCTACCGCGAGAAACCGCTCACTGACAGCGAGATCCAGGACCTGATTGCACTGCTTCAGGGAACCGCCGAAAAACCCAACCCACCGGATGTCTCATTGCTGCTCGCCCTGCCGATTGCGGGAGGCGGATTCTTATTGTCCCTCGCGTTGGCGTGGGCGATCTGGCGCAGCCGCATAACAACCGTCCGCCAGGCTCTCGTGAACCGCGCAACACAAGCCGGAGGGACAACCGCATGAAGTTGATCAAGGACGTTTTCAACCCGGGAAAACGCCTGTGGGAGGAGATGTACCGCAACCGCTGGGCGCATGACCTCGTCGTCAGAAGCACTCACGGCAACAACTGCACCGGTGGATGCTCGTGGTGGGTTTACGTGAAGGACGGCATCGTCGTGTGGGAATTACAGGCGCTTGATTATCCCCTCCTCGAGCCGGGAATCCCGCCGTACGAGCCGCGCGGCTGCCCCCGCGGCATCTGCTACTCGTGGTACCTGTACAGCCCGGTCAGAATCAAATACCCATATGTCCGCGGGGTCCTCCTCGATCTGTGGCGGGCTGCAAGAGCAAAGCATGCGGACCCGGTGGACGCATGGGCATCGATTGTCGAGAACCCCGATTCCCGCCGAAGCTATCAACTCGCGCGCGGCAAAGGCGGATTCCGGCGCTCCGACTGGCAGGAATCGGTTGATATCATCGTCGCCAGCCTTCTTTACACCGCAAAAAAATATGGGCCCGACCGCGTCGTCGGCTTCACTCCGATACCGGCGATGTCGATGATAAGTTACACCGCGGGCGCGCGCTTCCTGCAATTGTTCGGGGCGCCTCTGCTGAGCTTTTATGATACGTATGCCGATTTCCCGCCCGCCTCGCCCGAGGTGTGGGGCGAGAAAACCGATGTCGCCGAAAGCGCCGACTGGTACAACAGCAAATTCATCGCCGTCGCGGGCAACAACCTCGACATGACGCGAACGCCGGACGCACACTACGCCGTCGAGGCGCGCAACCACGGCGCAAAGATGGTAGTCTTCTCATCCGATTATTCCGACGTGAGCAAACACGCCGACTGGTGGATTCCGATTCAGGCCGGAATGGACGGCGCGTTCTGGATGGGCGCGACCCATGTGATCCTCAGACAGTTCTATGTGGATCGCCAGGTTCCCGCATTCATCGATTACGTCAAGCGCTTCACCGATCTCCCGTTCCTCGTTCAACTCACGAAGACCGATGGCGGATACGCGCCCGGCAGATTCCTCAGGGCGAACCGCCTGAAACGTTACCGCGACGAGGAGAACGGCGACTGGAAGTTCCTCATGTTCGATAAGATCAGCGGCGAACCTCGCATGCCGCAAGGTTCGATAGGTTCACGATGGCAGGAAAAAAAGGGAAGCTGGAATCTCTTGCTGAAGGATGGAGCGGACGGATCCGATATCCATCCGCTGCTCACGTTTATCGATAATGCCGACGAGGATCTGCCGGTCAGCTTCGATGATTTCGGAGGCAGTGCTTCGTTCGTTCGAGGAGTGCCGGTCAGATATCTGTACGCGGATCAGGGAAAGATTGCGGTCACAACGTCATTTGATTTGTTGATGGCGCACATGGGCGTGCGGCGAGGAAGTCTCCGGGGATATCCGAATAATTATGATGAGGATTCCCCTTTCACCCCCGCCTGGCAGGAGAAATATACGGGGATCGGCCGCAAAACCTGCGTGAGATTCGCCGAAGAGTGGGCGCTGACCGCCGAGAAGACCGGCGGGAAATGCACCGTTATCATCGGCTCGGGCGTCAATCACTGGTATCACTGCAGCCTCCATTACCGCGCCTGCATCATGGCGCTGATGCTGTGCGGCTGCGTGGGTGTCAATGGCGGAGGCCTCAACCATTATACGGGGCAGGAGAAGGTGTGGCCGGACGCCTCGTGGAAAATGCTCGCGATGGCAAACGACTGGATGGGTGCGTCACGCCTTCAGAACGGGCCGTCGTATCATTACGTGCACGGCGACCAGTGGCACTACGAACAAAGCCACGCCGATTATCATCCGCCCGCCGGACGTTTCGCAAGCAAGCACACGATCGACTTTCAGGCGCTCGCGGTGCGGCTCGGCTGGCTCCCGTTTTATCCTCAGTTCAACCGCAACCCGCTTGAATTGGCTGTCGAAGCGAACGACGCCGGCGCACAAACGAGCGAGGAGATCGTTCAATGGGTAGCGCGCCAACTGAAGGACCGCAACCTGCGCTTCGCCATTGATGATCCCGACGCGCCCGAAAACTGGCCGCGCGTTTTCTTCGTGTGGCGCGCGAACGCGCTCATGGCGAGCGCGCGCGGGCATGAGTATTTCCTCAAGCATTACCTCGGCGCGCAGGCCGGCTCGATTGCCGACGAGGTCGCCTCCGGCAATACCGAACACGTGCAGTGCCGCGTGCCGGCGCCGACAGGCAAAATGGACCTGGTCATAGATATCAATTTCCGCATGGATACCACCGCGCTTTACTCCGACATCATTCTCCCTTCGGCAAGCTGGTACGAGAAGGACGACCTCAACACGACCGACCTGCATTCATATATCCATCCGCTCGGCCAGGCGGTGCCGCCATGCTGGGACTCGATGACCGACTGGGACATCTTCAGGACCATCGCGTTCAGATTCAGCGAACTCGCGCCGCACCATTTCCCGAATCCTTTTAAAGACGTCGTCGCCTCCGCGCTCGAACATGATACGCCCCACGAGATCGCTCAGCCCGAGGTGAGGGATTGGATGAAGGGCGAGTGCGAGCCCGTCCCGGGAAAGACGATGCCGGTCATGACGGTCGTCGAGCGAGATTACGTCAACCTGTTCAACAGATTCGTCAGCCTCGGCCCACGGCTCAGAGAAAAAGGGATCGAGGGCCGCGGCGCCGCTATTCCGCTCGATGGGCTGTACGATAAATTCATGGCCGGTGCGCCCACCTACGAATGGCGGGGGAAATCATTTCCTTCTCTTTACAATGCAATCGATGCGATCAACGCGCTGCTTTTCTTTGCACCCGAATGCAATGGAGAAGCCGCATACCTCGGGTTCAAGGAAATGGAAAAAAGCGTCGGGCTTCCGCTCGCCGATCTCGCCGAGGGCCAGCGTCAAACACGATACGATTTCCTGAGCCTGGTCCGCCAGCCGCGAAGAATCCTTACCAATCCGGTCTGGACCGGCATACTCAATGAGGGCAGGCCGTATAATGCATTTGTCCAGAACGTCGAGCGGCTTGTCCCATGGCGCACGCTCACCGGCCGGCAACACTTCTATCTCGACCACGAAGGATACCTCGCATTCGGCGAGCACCTGCCGACGTTCAAACCGAAATTAAGTCTCGACCAAAGCCGCAATATCATCCGGAGCAAGCGAATCGGCAAATGCGCCGCGCTCAACTTCCTGACTCCGCACGGCAAATGGCACATCCATTCCACCTATTACGACACGCCCAATATGCTGACGCTTTCGCGCGGCATCGAGCCGCTCTGGATGAACGACCGCGACGCCCGCGAGATCGGCATCATGGACAACGATTGGGTCGAGGCGTATAACGATCACGGCGTCGTCATAACCCGCGCCGCCGTCAGCGCGCGCATCCCGCGCGGGGTCTGCATGCTTTATCACGCGCCCGAGCGAACGCTGTTCCCGAAGGCGCCGCTGCGCAAGATGAGAGGAGGCACGCACAACAGCCTCACCTCGTTGCGCCTGAAGCCGGTCCACATGATGGGCGCCTACGCGCAGCTCAGTTACCGCTTCAATCAATACGGTCCACCGATGACCGAGCGCGATACGTATGTCCTGGTCCATAAAGTGAAGAAACCAAAATGGAGATGACGGGCAACAGTCACTCGATCGGAGAATCCTTGTGAATATCCGCGCGCAGATATCGATGGTGTTTCATCTGGATAAATGCATCGGCTGTCACACGTGCAGCATCGCGTGCAAGAACATCTGGACCACGCGGCGCGGCACCGAGTACATGTGGTGGAACAACGTCGAGACCAAGCCCGGCGTCGGCTATCCGATGCTGTACGAGGATCAATCCGTCTACAGAGGCGGCTGGGAAATGCGCGACGGCAAGCTGAGCCTTAAGCTGCATGGACGGACCGACGCGCTCAAGAACATCTTTTTTAATCAGCGCCTCCCCCACATCGGCGACTATTACGAGCCGTTCACGTTCACCTATCGGGATATCCTCAACTCGAACCAGGGAGCGGATCAGCCCGCCGCCCGGCCCGTCTCGCAGATCAGCGGCAAACCCATCGACATCCAGTCGAGCGGCGCGTGGGACGACAATCTCGGCGGCTCTCCAATTTATGCCGAGAACGACCCGACCCTGGCCGCCCTCACTCCGGAAGAGCGAAAACAACTGTTCGAGCTGGAGCGCCTCGTTTTCTTCTATCTCCCGCGCATCTGCAATCATTGCCTCAATCCCGGCTGCGTCGGCGCATGCCCCGCCGGCGCAATCTACAAGCGCGGCGAGGACGGCATCGTGCTTGTGAGCCAGGACAAGTGCCGGGGCTGGCGCATGTGCGTCTCCGGATGCCCGTATAAGAAAGTGTACTACAATTGGGAAACGGGGAAGGCCGAGAAATGCATCCTCTGCTATCCCCGCCAGGAGACCCAGCAAGCGCCGGCATGCATGCACGCGTGTGTCGGCCGCATCCGCTACCTGGGGGTGCTGCTGTACGATGCCGATCGGATTGAAGAGGCGGCCTCGGCGCCGGATGGCGACCTTGTCCGCGTTCAGCGCGACATCATCCTCAGCCCGTTCGATCCGAAGATCATCAGGCAGGCTCAGGCCGACCGGGTCCATGACAAGATCATTGACGCCGCCCAGAGATCGCCCGTCTATCGTTATGTGAAAGAGTGGGGATTGGCGCTCCCGCACCGCCCCGATTTCCGCACGGTCCCGATGCTTTTTTACGTGCCTTCGCTCCTGCCGGTCATCGGCCACTTCGAGAATGGAGCGTACGAGCTTGCTGACAGCCTCTTCAGCTCGCTCGAGAACGACCGCCTGCCCGTCAAATATTGGGCGCTTCTCCTTGCAGGCGGCAACGAAGAGATCGTTACCGAAGTCTTCAGGAAAATGATCGCCGGCCGCATCTACAAACGAGCCGAATCGGTCGGCGATATCTCGATGAGTGATGCCGAGAAAGCGGTGCAGGATGCCGGCCTGACCGTCGAGCAGGTGAAGGACATCTATCAACTGACCTCTCTCAGCCTGTATGAGCAGAGGTTCGTTGTTCCCCCTTTCCTGCGCGAGGGGGGAATCGAGGAAGTCACAGACCCGCAAAAACACATGAAGGAATTTGGCGCCGGCCGGATCAATCCCGCCGATCGGCGGTGGTAGAGGAAAAAATAATGCGAGAACTCTACATGCAATTTGCCGAAATCCTTGATTATCCAACTCCTCAGCTTACGCAGAAAGTGGAAAGCTGCGCCGCCGCCCTCTCCGCGTTCGACAAGGACGCGGTGAATCTGCTGCAAGAATTCCAGCAAGCGCTCCGGCGGCATTCTCGCGGGGAACTCGAGGAAATCTACACGAGCACGTTCGATCTGAACGGCGGCTGCTGCCTGTACGCCGGTCATTATATTTTCGGAGAGGACTTCCGCAGAAGCCTCCTGATGGTGAAGCTGAAGGAACTGTATCGCGAGACCGGCTTCTCAGCCGCCAAGGAACTGCCCGATCACCTGTGCGTCATGCTCAAGTTCCTCGCAGGCGCGGGCGATTGCGAGGAATGCGAGGACCTGGTCGCCGACTGCATGATCCCGGCGATATCGGCAATGATCAAAAGTTTCAAGTCGAAGAGGCATCCGTACAAGACGCTCCTCGAATGCCTGCTGCGCGTGCTCGAGCGACAGGAGTCGAAAGCGACGGAGGCAAATGCAGATTGACCTCAGCGAAGGGGACTGACACCATTTACGGAACTCACGCCTTTTTGAATTCGTAGAATGGTGTCTGTCCCCGAAGCCCTGCGCGCGCAACATTCCCCCATTGCAAAAGGGGGACTAAGAGGCTGTCCCATAATTATGTTTTTCAAGACGCTCAGACCTGTTAAGGCATTGCATGCTGAGGGAAATTGAGCATCAGCGTTATG
>QZKU01000006.1 GCA_003598085.1 Candidatus Abyssobacteria bacterium SURF_5 | reverse complement strand
TCGCGATGGACACCCTTGCCGTCCGGCTAGCAGTTCCCCCTGTCGGGCCTGCAAAGGACTTGCACCTTCAAGTGAGTGCGCCCTGCCGGGCACACCAAATGGAGAAGGGCGCCTCGCCTTGGAAGCGCCCTCTCCCCCTCTTTGCTCATTCGCTCCACTGCTGAGCGTGGAACATTTTGCTATCTATTGTGCCGGCAAGGATCAGTCCTTGGCGTGACACTTGTTGCACAGACTCCTCTGGACGGTCATATCCAGCGGAGCACCGGAATACTGAGCCAGGTAAGGCTCACCGGCCGGATGGCTTTCTGTCAACTCGGTCTGAGCGAAATCCCAACGGCCTGCATCCGGATACGGCGATGCATGAGCACGATGGCAGGTCAGACACATCACTCTACTTGCGGACGTGGTACCGGTGGTGCTGGTGGTAGTGTTCGCAGCATCTTCAAACGGCACCAGCGGCAGGTAAGCCGTCGCCTGCGCGCCGGTCATATTGCCCGTCGTGACGTATGCATTGTAGTTGTTGGATAACGTCGTGCCGACGCCGACGTCTACCGGGTGAACCAGGTTGCTGGTCATTCCGGAGTGCATGCCGGCATGACAGTTCGCGCACCAGTCGCTCATCCCGCTGAGATAAGCCGTGTGCTGACTCAGTTTTTCGGCTGCGCTCCCGGTGAGAGTGGTGCTGCGTCCGTTATCTATGATAGCCGGAGCAGCGTTGGTGAAATTGAATCCACCAACGTAGTTTGCGGCCGTCGCGCCGACACCATAGAGCAACAGGTCGTTACTGTCTTCCCCATGCGGGTCATGACAGGAGTTACAACCCATGTACGTTGCATTGTAGGTTCCACCAGGCGAGGTGGTAAGCACGGGGTCCGCCGTCAGGCCATTGCCCGGAGCATCCAGGTTATGACCATGTTCGCGGCCTTCTACAATGTAGTTGCGGCTGTGGGCGGTCCACGTGACGTCCTGCGTCACCCAATAGTAGTCACCGCCGGGGCCGAGGGTCTGCCCATCAATGCTTAACTGCCCGTAGTTCTTATGGCAGAGCAAGCAGGTATCGCTCGGCGTGGCATCTTTCAACAAGAATGGGTTGCCTGTTGCGGAATTCGGATCAACCAATTGACCATGCTGGCTGTTGTGCATGGTGTGGCAGCCGCCGCAGTAAGCGACGCCGTCGTCATGGAACGCCATAGCCGCAGGCGCGTAGACTCCCGCGATAAGGAATGTAGCTACCATCAATACGAATGCCTTTTTCATTGTTTCACCTCCCCCCTGTTCAGATGTTTTGTAAGTCGACGTTGAGTACTCCCTTGGCGCTTCCCGTCTGATCTCATTCCACTACCTCCTTCACCTTAAGAACTTGCACTTTGTCACCGTATCTTTGGGAAACATAGAGACGTCCATATCTGTCTATCTCGAGTCCGCTCGGAAAGAAGAACCAACCCGGAGATATGCCCATGCCGCCGAATTCGGTCTGGTAATTGCCCTGACTATCGAAAACCGATATACAGTGCCTCTGCTTGTCGAGCACCAGCATGCGCCCGCGGTTGTCCGCGACCACGTCGACCGGAAATGCCAGTTTGCCGGGGCCGCCTCCTTTGATTCCGAAATTCGTGACAAGCTGGCCTTGGGAATCGAACACTAAAATTGTCCCAAGTGTGCTGACGGGCAGATAAACCCTGTCTTCTTTGTCAATCATCAGATTGCCAAAGATAACCTCCTCACGGTCTTTTTCTGACATCTCAGGCGTTATGGTGAATTTCAAACGGCCTTCGCTGTCGAAAGCGAGAAGGCGGCCGTGTTTGGGGTCGGAAACATAAACGGTATTGCGCGAATCGATCGCGATGGCTTCCGGCATGACGGAATCGCCGTCGGGCAAACCCTGGAGCTTCAACTGAGACAGGTACTTCCCTCGAAAATCAAAAACCTTGATGCTGCGCCCGCCGGAGCCGCTTTGCAGAACATAGATATCTCCGAGATCATTCAGAGCGACGCTCAGTGGGAGAGACAAATCGTCATTCTCGAACTGAAAAATCTGAAGGCCTTCCTTGCCAAAGATTCGGATGCAGCCGTTTCCCGTGTCGACGACATACATCTCATTGCGTTCTGGATCGCAGAGCACAGCGTTATGGTTCCGGAATCGGGAATCTTTGGTTGGGCCCTGCAAGTCGTATAAATGGACGGCCTCTATTTTTAATGCCGCATACGTTGGAGAGGCAACGAAGAGGGAAAGGGTAACTGCGAAAATAATGAAGGAAAAACTATGAAGTCTCTGAATAAGGCAAACGCCTGCAGATTTCTTGTTCACATTCTGCCGTTCGCGTTTGATCTTCATCTGCCGCACTTTCGGTGATCTACTGCAACTGGTCGAGTGCTTGCCCTCATTGACTGCGTCGCCTTAAAAGGCAATCTGCATGCCAGCCTTACTAAATCGTGATGGAGAGGAAAATTTTTCCGATTTATTTCCCATAGGTCAATTCCTCCGCTCTTTATTGAAGGACATAAACGCAATATCTGTAGTAACTTACCATCTATTACGAAATCGTATTCGCAGAACCCGCCAAAGACTGGTTTGATTTTCCTTCTCCAAGCAGAAGGAAGAAAGGCAGAATTTACTTGACTAAAAGCTTTCGCGGCTTCTTTCGGAGGTCTGGAGAGCGCGAAATGACCCATCTAGTGGGTTGTTTCACCCAAATATGATTCGACTAAAAGGCCGGAACAACTTTGGATGAGGAGAAGAGCGTTGAAAGGCGGGTGGCAGTGAGATGTTGTGCGGAAGGCGAAATTTAATGTGGGTTTTCTAGAGCGCCTTATGGCATTGGATGCATAGTTCCCGCGCAGCGGGATAATGCACCAGGTACTCCTCGTTAGAAGAATGAGGATCGTGGCAGCTCACGCAATCGAGCACCGAGCCGTCGCGGGGATCGATTACGTCTTTTCCAAAGGGATGGCTGATGCTGTGTTGCGCGCCGTGGCATCGCTTGCACAATTCGATGACGTCGGTCTTCAGCATTGACGCCACGCTTGCAGCGTGAGGCTCATGGCAGAGTTCGCACTGGCCTTTGACGACCGGCTCGTGAACGACTTTTCTTTGTAACTTCTCAAGGAAGCCCTGATGACAGCCGGCGCACAGCAGTTGCTTGTTCTCTTTCATGAGGAACCGCTGATCCGAGGCGTGAGGGGAATGACAGACAGAGCATTTTCCTTCTGCGACGGGAGGATGGGCGATGGGTTTGGCAAACTCCTGCCACATATCAGAATGGCACGAGCGGCATAGGCTGTCTTCGGACTTGACCAAAGAAAACGGCTTTGAGCTGTCCGGCTCCCTGTGGCAGTATGAACAGAGCTTCTTAACCATAGGCACATGGGCGACTTTTCTGGTAAGCGCCTTTTCGGCGGATGCATGCGGGTCGTGACAATCGGCGCATCCCGCCTTACCCACCGGGTAGCCGGCATGAGCATTATTGAAGCTGGAATTGGTGCCATCGTGGCATTGTACGCACAGCTGTGAGCTGGATTTGCGCAGCAGATTGTGTCGGGGCGAAGAGTGTGCAGAATGGCATTGCAGGCACTCCGCCTTTTCGACCGGTGCATGTACATGCTCTTGGGCGAACTCCTTTTTCTCATCTTGATGACATGTATAACAGAGGTCCTTCTTACCGACGCTCAACAGGGAGGGATTTGCAGACGCATGAGGCTGGTGACAACTGAGGCATTGCCCCTCTTTGACCGGCAGGTGCGAATATTCGGATTCAAATTCCGATGGGTCCTCTCCATGGCAATTGAAGCAATATCTGCTTCTTGGAGCGGCGACAAGTTTCGAATTATTTGAGGCATGGGGATTATGGCAGCCGACGCAATTTCCAAGCCCAACCGGCGCGTGCACCTGCTTTCCTTGCCAACTGTCTTTCAGATCCTTATGACAGGTGTAGCATAGCTTCTGATAATCCTTTTTCCTGACGATCTCTTTTCCCGCGCCGTATGATTGTTCCACCAGAAGCGGGCAGATAAGAAGAAGGGCCGCCAACAGAAGAGGAATTTGTATGTGTTTCTTTTTCATCAAGCAATCTCAGCGGCTTTCGCTCAGGTCTTCCTCAATGACATAGCTCGCAACGGAATGATCCGTATGGTTCATGAATGAAAGCCGGCAACAACCCATTCTTCGCGGAGGCATGCGGGTCATGGCAGCCGCTGCAATCCGCTTTGGCTACGTCATATCCCCTGTGGGATTTTAGAAACTCATCAACGTTCACATCGTGACATGAGGCGCAGAGCACGCTTGTCTTATCGACGACGAGCGATGTGAATTTGCTGATATGCGGCTCGTGGCAGGTCAGGCAGTCCCCCCCGCCCACCGGTTCATGTATGACATCTTTTACGAAGAGTTCCTTTTGGCTGGTATGACATTCATAGCAAAGGGAGGAGCCGTCTTTCTTCAAGAGGGATTCGCCGCTTGCCACATGCGCTTCATGGCAGCCGAGGCAGTTACGTTGCCGCACCGGTTCATGCACATGATCGGCCTCGCCTTTCTCACTGAAATCTTCGTGACACTGATAGCACAGCTCCTGTGATGAAACGTGCAGAAGCTTCTCTTGCCTGCTTGAGTGGGCGGGATGACATGTTGAACACTCTCCCGATCCGGCGGGGGCGTGCTTCTCGCCAACCTTCAGCTTCTCTTCCAAATCCGAATGGCAGCCGTAGCACAAACCCGGTTCGCCCGAGATCAGGAAATTCTGTTGATCACTCCCGTGAGCGTCGTGACATTTTTCGCATCGTCCTGCGCCGAAAGGATCGTGAATATTTTGGTGTTGCCCCTGTTCCTTGACAGCAGAATGGCATTCGGTGCAAACATTGTATGTTCGGTCACGCAGTAATGCGGCAAACGTGGAGGTATGAGGACCATGACATTTGAGGCATTCGCCTTCTTTGAAAGGCTCATGCTGATTCTTGCTCTTGAAAGCCTCATGATCGTGGTGACATTGCAGGCAGAGTTGCTTGCCGGGCTGCTTCGCCAGATACGGCTGTTCACTTGCATGGGCATCATGGCAGGCCGAGCAATCCCCCTTCTCGAGCGGGTCATGACTTGAAACCTGTTTCGATTTCGGGAAAATAATCTCATCATCATGACAGCGATTGCATACCTGTTCCTGCCGGCTTGCCAGCAACGCCGGAAAGCGCGACCCGTGCGGGAGATGACACTCGCCGCATTCGTCTCCGCCGAAAGGCGGATGCACATTGGTGAGCTTTAGTTCGTCCTGGACATCCGAGTGGCAGGTAAAGCAAAGCTTGCCGCCGCTCTGGAGCAGCTTGGGCTTGGTTCCTTCCTGGGGCGGAGTATGACATGCCTGGCAATCCTCCCCCGCCGGCGGATGGAATGAAAGCTGAAGAAGGCCATCGCCCGTCGAAGAATGCGGATTGTGGCAGGAACTGCATTTGCTCTGTGACACGTCGTAATTTTGATGTTTTTGGGCGAAAGGAGGCTGCTGGGCCGAATGGCAGCCGGCGCACACCTCGACCTCCGGCTTTCTCAACAATTGGTCAGTGGAGCCCGAATGTGCGACGTGGCAGGTGAGGCATTTTTCTTCCTTCACCGGGGAATGGACGACCGCCCGTTGGAATTCCTCCTTGTCCGGATGGCAAGTTGCGCACAGACCCTCGCCGCTTTCTTTCAAAAGCGATTCATTCGAGCTCGAATGCGGGTCGTGACATTTCCAGCATACCCCTTGCTCGTTCTGGAAATGCTGCACGGGCTGATCGAAAATCGCTTTTTGCTCTTCGTGACACGGGAAACAGAGCGACGCATCAGGGGATTTCAAGAGGAGGGTTTTCAGCAGTCCATGTCGCTTATGGCATTGCTCGCAATCCTGATCCCTGAACGGCTGGTGTGCGACTTTATCAGAAAGGCGTGGACGCATATCTTCATGGCAGTCAAGACATGCCTTACCCATGCGTCTGCGCGAGGGTTGCGTCTCCGCGCAATGCACAAATGCAACCGATATGATCGAGAACAGAATAAAGACAGCAAGCAACCGGAATCGGAACAAATGAGCCGCCATCTGCAATTTCAAATTACCTTTTCCCACAGTACATGCTATTTTAAGTCTTCATACGCAATGAATTGGAAGTAGTATCCCGGCTCATGGATTGCGTGTGGAATGAGGTTCTGGTAGAGAATCCATGACTCGTACAACAGGTCCTCTTGGAAGGAAACAGCCAGTTGGAGAGCCGGGTTCAGAGGTTCGTTGGAACGCGAAACGACCTCTTTAGAGTTCATATTCAATTCAAAATCCGGGACAAAACGCTGCAGTTTCACATATAAATCGGTATCGGCAATGAAAAAGCCTTCATGCAGATGGACTACGTGATCCTCGTGAGCCTGAAAATCGGAAATATGACGCACCCGGACGGTGAAAGCAGGCTCCGATGTTCTCAGGGTTTGACAGCCGAAGATCGAGAGGAGAGCCACCCAAAACAAGCCCGCGGCAAACCTCCCCGAAATCCCAGCGTTCATATATTTGATCATGCCTCAGTCTTTGTCGAAATCACCAGGTTGAAAGGCAAGTTCCATGCCAGCGGATATCAGCGCCCTAAACGTAACTATCCAACCAAAAAAAGGCGCTTGCGTCGATCCCGAACTGCGACAGGCGCAAGCGGAAGAACTTCCAAACTTACATCATTAGGTATGAAGTCAACTTCTGCCTGATACAGTGGCAACATGCTACCAGATCATGGGATTCCTTGTCAACCCCGGATAGGCGGTTGAAGACGATCGGGGGGAACAAAAAAGCTTGCATCCACGGTTGTGAACCTTGGTGCAAGCCCTTATAAGCATGATTCTGTGGGCGCTACTGGACTCGAACCAGTGACCTCTGCGATGTGAACGCAGCGCTCCAACCAACTGAGCTAAGCGCCCCGCCCTAGGGATAGTATATTGCAGCGCATTGCCTTTGTCAACGCAAGGCGCCATACCTAGGCTCTACTCCTGGAGTGCCCTGAGTTTTATCTTTGCCTGATCGGCTTCGCTGGAAAGCGGGTAGGCATCAATCACCTGCTGAAACATTTCTTTCGCATCAGAGTCGCGCCCTAGTTGCAGGAAAGCGTAGCCCGCCTTCAACAAGGCACGAGGAACCTTGTTGCCGGTTGGATACCTTTCGACGACCAGTTTGAAGGAGTTTGCGGCCTCTTCATACTTCCCCTCGGCGAAGTAGCACTCGCCGATCCAGTACTGAGCGTTATCGGCAAGATCAGTTTCCGGAAATCGCCGCAAATATTCTTCGAACTCGCTGCGCGCAAGGGAATATTTCTGCCGCACGTAATCCTCGTAGGCCGTATCATACAGCTTCGTGTAATCAATAACATCAACCGGTGGCGGGGCGACCCGAACATCGCCCGCGTCTTGCGAGGGTATAGCCTGCGCCTGGGGAGAAGACGGCGCCGACGGGACTGGAGGCACCGGCGGCATTGAAGGAGCCACCGAAGGCGAGGGCACAGGCGGAATCGCAGGCACAGGAGGCGGCGAAGGAATCTGCCGTTGAGGAGCCGCTTGCACAGGGCCCGGCTGTTGAGGGGATGCAGGAGTCGAAGAGAGTGGCGACTGCGCGGGCGGTTGCTGGCTGCTATACGGCTGTCCAGCAGCAGGAGGCGGTTGAACCGGCTTGCTCATTGCCCGCAAGGCTTCCATCTGGTTGACCAGGTTCAACTTGAGGTTTGTAAGCTCCTGCTTGAGCGACTCCAATTGGTAGGAGGATTCCTCCGTTTTGCTCTCCAGACGCTGCTGGCCCTCATGCAATTCTATCAGAGCTTCCCGTTGCGCCGCCTGGTTGCGGAGGATATCCTGATTACTTGAAGCGTCCGGCGCATTAAGATCCTGCTTGATTTCCTCGATGTCGCGCCTCATGCGAACCAGGTCGGACCTTATGTAAGTAATATCCTCTTGCGAAGTGAGCGTCTGACATCCTGCCTGCCCCATGAAAAAATAGGAGAGCACACACACCCCCAGCAGCCAGGCCTTGGATAAATGTTCCATCTATCCCCCTTTCGCTTGGTGATATCGCGTTGGGGACATCAACGTCTACAGCGATATCGCAAAATCATCACGCCTGTTGAACTTCCAAGCCGACTCATCATGCCCATCGACGGCCGGTTTTTCCTCGCCGTAACTGATCGTGAAAATGCGGTCGGAGCTGATGCCCAGGCTGATCAGGTAGCGTCGTGCGGCGAGAGATCTGCGCTCGCCAAGGGCAAGGTTGTACTCGGTAGTTCCGCGCTCGTCGCAATTTCCCTCGATCCGAATGTTTTTCGTGGGATTCTGCTTGAGCCACTGAGCGACTTGTTCCAACGTCGCTTTCGCTTCGGGTGAAAGGGCGGAACTGTCGTAGTCAAAGTATACGCTTTTCAAAGATTCGCCGGCGTCGGTAAAGACAAGGTCTCCAGGTCTGTTGCTCTGCAACAGAGCGAGATCGCCTTCTTCGAATCCAGTGGCTGCGCCTTCGCCAAGCCTGGCTTCGGCCTCCTTGTCAGCCGTCGAAGTCGTTGCCGCGGCGCTTTTTGATTCCTCCGGGAATTTCGCAGTGACCGCTCCGCTTTTGCGGGCGCACCCGATCCCGATTGAAGTCACAGTAAACATCAGGAGCATCAAGCCAATTGTAATGCGACGCATCTCCCGCCTCCTTCTCTCTCAAATCACATTTTCCTTAAAAAAATCAATTGCTCAAGCGAACGACTACAGATCTTCCCCGTGTGGTTCTTTAGGAAGACCACGCAGGTGACATATGATCACCTCCTCCGAAGGTAACCTGTTTAATACCTGAACCATCAGCTCTCATCAAATAGATATCTCTTACGCCATTTCGTTTCCCGGAAAACGCAATGTACTTGCCATCGGGCGACCAGACCGGGTCTTCGTTTCCGCCGTTTGTGGTTATTCTGCGGGCGTCGGCTCCGGTTGGACCGATGGTAAATATGTCAGGTTTGCCATTGACCATCGACACGTAGGCAATTCTATCCCCCTGTGGCGACCAATCGGGCGAAGTATTATACGATCCGGAATAGGTCAGCCTGCGGACGTAAACTCCTTCGCGGTCGACGATATATACCTGCGGCGAGCCGGATCGGTCTGAAACAAAGGCTATTTCCCTGCCGTTCGGGGACCAGGAAGGGGAAGTATCCGCGGCGGAATTCCTCGTGAGTCTCGTAAGCGAGCCGTCCTTGAGCGCGAGCAGGTACAGTTCTGGGTTTCCATCCTTGCTCAGAGTAAGGGCCACGGTTTTGCCATCAGGCGAAAACACTGGAGTTGTATTGAGCCCCACATACGCCGAGATTCGCTTGGAGCTTCTGGCTTTCAAGTCTATCAAGTAAACGTCCGGGTTATGATCGCGGTAAGAAGTGAAAACAATTTTTGTGCCATCGGGCGACCAACTGGGGGAAAGCGCGATAGACTTGTCGTAGGTAAGCTGATAGGAGCCATGTCCGTCGTAATTCATGATATGGATTTCTTTAGAGCCGCCCTTCTCTCTGGTGTAAGCTATTGAGGTATGGGCGATTCCGGGTTTGCCGGTGTAGCGGTAAACGATTTCATCGGAAAACGCATGAGCGATCGTGCGCACGTCTCGCGTGGTCCCTTTATAAGACTTGCCGACGATGCGACTTTCAGATTCGACATCATAAAGTTCACATTCGAAAGCGACGGCGCCGCCGGTTTCTTTGCAGCGCCCTTGAAAGGCCGCCTGTACGTCGAGCGGAACCCATGACTTGAGCGGAACGAATTCGCCCTGGCTTACTCTCACATTTATCGGAGGTGAAGGATAGACTTCGAAAATCCCGGTGAAATCCAGGTCGTCGCGTAGAACTTGCGCGAATTCGGCGGCCGCGTTTGCGGTCGTTTGCAAACGAGTGCCGGGATCGAGAACGATAGGAGGAATCCCGATTTTAATTTTCGCAGTCCCCGGCTCAATAATATCAATGATGATATCGCTTTCCCCGCGAAGTGCGACCGGCCAACTAACGAGAAGAAAAACAAAGAGAATTTTAACGAAAAGATACTTCATGCACTTTCTCCATATGCGAAACCGAAACGTACGCCCAAACTCGTTCCGGTATATCCTTCCGGAAGAGGCGGAAACGGGGCCGATCGCAGCACTGCGCGATAGCCGGATTGATCCAACTCAAAGATATTCGACGATTCGAAAACCACCGGCTCCGAAACCAAACTTCCGTCACGACCAATTTCAAAACGTATGACCACTCTCGCACTTGTCCCCAACCTGAGCGCATGCAACGGTTCGATCCAGTTCTGCCAGACTTTGCGCCGGATGATTTCAATGTACCACTTCAGCTCGGGGGTGATGTATTCCGCATCAAGATCGACCGTGCTCTCGGCCACCGGCTCGGGCTCCCCTTTGGCCACCTCCGTCGGCTCGGCTTGCGGAGGTGGCGGAGGAGCCTCTTCCTTCGCCGGCTCGATCGGCGCCTTCACTTCAGGCGGTTCCTGTTTCGGCTCAGGCGCTTTTACAACCTTCGGTGCTTCAATTTTTTTTTGTGGCGGTGGCGGCGCCGCTTTTTTTTCAACTACCGGCTTCGGCTCGGGTTTCGGTTCGGGCTTTGGCTCCGGCTTCGGTTCGGGTTTTGGTTTCGGCTTAGGCTCTTCTTTCTTCGCGGCGACCTGCGCAGCTTTCGCCTTTTTCTGAGGCTTTTTTTTCTCGAATTCAACAAGATCAACCGTATAAACCACCGGCTGAAAAGGCTTTCTGAAAGGCAGATTCAGTACCTTGACAAAGACAAAAGTAAGCGCCAGGCATACATGTATAAGAACCGAATACATGAGCATTCGGCTCCATTGTGGGTTTTCCCAGAATCCGCTAATAAGCACCTGCGGATTAACAGGGGCACTGACAGTTCGAACGATAAAATGTCGCATGATTTTATTTAAAAATTATGGGTCCTCATGAGAATTTGTGGGTGAGAAAAAGTCATAAATAATTGAAAAGCATGAACTAAATCCTGCATATCGAGTGTCTGAAGAGGATACTTGAAA
>QZKU01000005.1 GCA_003598085.1 Candidatus Abyssobacteria bacterium SURF_5 | reverse complement strand
TCGGCGCTTGCGTTATGGATGCCCTCCAAAATCAAAAGATGGTAATTAAGGAGGGAAAAGGAGATTTTTTTCTTGACTTTGGTTTTTAGAGATGACCCTCCATCTTTCTCGTCTTTTTTTCTTACCAACTCTGTTATCGAATTATCAATACTCTACTCGGCCTTTTCGCTCGAATGTCTTTGCAAAAAGCATTGTCGTCCAGAATTTTATGTTCTGGATCGTAAACAATGAAAAGAATGTAAGCCTGATCAGGGTACTTCGTAAGATCAGCAGCTATACCCTCTGTTGCCTTTGATGGAGAGGTGTTGCCTCTTATATATTTTGCTTCTATTAATAAGTCTACCTCTATGGAACCATGATCTGGAATGACTCTAGCGCAGGCAAACGATACGTTGGGATGTTCGCTTCGGATTTTTGGTTCGTGACTTCGGAGGAATGCCCCTAGCTTTTCATTCAAATCTGGTTCGTCAACAGGACGATGTCGAGCGAACATTTCCGCTATCGGTGATTGCAATGTCTTGCAGATAGTTGCTACGAGCCTTTCAACCTCTGGCTTCAGGTATTCACGGAGAGAGATGAGATGGAGAAGGGAATGTTCAGGCAGGGATTCGAACACATCCTCATGAAGCGCTCTGATTCTGTTTAGGCCGTCCCGAACCTGGTTTCCGTGTTTTCTGAAGAGATCCCATATTCGACAGACCTTTTCTTGGTCCAGGCAATCTAAGGGCAGGTAATCGAGACATTCGGCTAGGTCACTAAGATATTCCTCGTAGAATTTGTCTGCAGAATCTTCTGAAAACGATTT
Organism: Candidatus Abyssobacteria bacterium SURF_5; assembly: GCA_003598085.1. NCBI lineage: Bacteria > Pseudomonadati > Candidatus Hydrogenedentota > Candidatus Abyssobacteria > Candidatus Abyssobacteria bacterium SURF_5. Next base: position 16,034 of record QZKU01000005.1, on the reverse strand, counting down.
CGCTTGACGAATATAATCGATCATAATGTTTCTCGCTTCTCGATCGTCAATGTGATCTGATACTATATCTGTCATATACAAACCCCGATGGTCTATTGTCTCAGCTTCCGCTGCGTACGATGCGATCCTTCGGTCGATACATTGAAAGCAGTGACCGCAGTGTGTTGTGTCTCTTTTTTTAACAGTACGGCTGCAGGATACAGAACTTGCAAGCAAATCTTCGGCAACCGACGCGAGCTTTCGAATGACATCCGTTTTTGTCGAGAAGAGATAAGGAAGAGCGATTTCAAATGGTTGTCCATCGATTAAGGAAAGGAGCGTGGCCATCCGAGCCATTGTCTGAGGATGGGTGGTCCTGCTTGCGCGGGCGTTTGCCAGATCCTCTCTTCGCCTTAGGTTTATGCTTGTAACGCCGTTCTCGAAAACATTAATACGTTTCTGTCCGTAGGCCCAAGCTATAGCATAAGCCACGCTTGTATATAAGAACGAGCGGCTTCTCTGTGTCTCTTCATCTGCGCGAGCTCCCTTTAGAGTACACTCAAACTTGAAATGTGCAACTCTACGGGGATAAAGTCGGTCGAGCGCATCCACAAGGCTCTTCTGTGTTCGCACAGTCCCGGGTTGCGACTGATGACTCACTAGGATTACCTCCTTGTCCTCGTGTGCGAGTAGATCAAGCGCTCCGCAAAGAGAATCAATGCCACCGGAGAAGAGACATACATTTGGTTCACCAGCTTTTGGCTCTATACGGCATTCGGGAAGGTCAAACAAGCTTGTAGGCTCAGTGGAATGGCCAGGTTGAAAGTGAAAAGAAAATTCCGCATCACCGGTCATGAACTTCAAAACTTCCCGAAGACGTTCTGTCACGAGATGTTGCGACCAGAACTCACAGTCTCTAACGCGAATATGGAATTCGATGGAACGGGACCATGAATGATACTCCACCAAATCATTGCGTCCCCTAGAGATGCTGCGGTCAGCGGCAAAAACGTAACCGGCGATTTCCAGCAAATCTAAAATGCGCGGAGGTAGATGATAGACTGAACGCACTAAGCGCTGCAGTCCTATACGAACGTTAACGGGCCCTCGACCGTCCAGATAATTAAGCACAAACGGATTGACTACATTCTCTGGGCCTTCTGCTCCATTCCCAAGAATAATATGTCGGCCCGCTCTTGCAGTCATTTCGTCGATTCTCTCTGCATTTCCTCTTGGATCTTGCCAAATGCAATCGCAAGGAAGCCTTCGATCTCTCTATCGGATGGTCGTGATTTTAGGGCATGATTATTGAACCACCCAGCTGCGAACGATTGGGTGATCTTGGAAGTCTCAAAAGCATGTTTTGAAACACTATCTATGTGTGTGTGAAGGTTTTTCGAAAACTCTTCGCGAGCCTTCAGCGAAGGCAAAGTCGCGGATGCTTCGCGCTCCAGAAAATAACGTAGATAACGTTCTGTAAAACTAGCAAAGAAAGTCCGTGCTACCTCGCAGAAGCCTCTTGCACTAGCGGACTTCGACCAAACGGTCTTGGCATCCATGCTGTCGTCAAATAGGCTCCTCTGACGACTACTTGCTTTTGTCCATTCAGCTATACTGTCAGCGCCTGCTCGACAGGCGATTTCCGCGTATTCGTTCGAACTTGCGTGTTTCCTTACCCATTCATTCAGTTGCTTCGCCAGCCTTATTGGGGAGGGATTTTCGTTTAGTCGAGTCTCAGGCGAAGCCAAACCTTCTGTTTCCGGAAGATGGTCAGTAGCAAGAGAGATCAGGTAGGCAAAAGCGGCTTGGACCCCTTTATCCTTATGAATAGCGAAAAAGCGATGTTTAACATTTTCGATCGTCTTGGCTGCAAGAGTAGCCGTGAGAGGCTCAGCAGAATATGCTGACGCGGCGATAGTATCAACTATATTGCGCCAACACTGAGACTTCGGCAATCTTCCGACTCTCTCGTGACCCATAGCATCAACCTCTGATTATGAGTTCTAATAATTCTCGAAAATGATTGCTCGTCTTGTTGACGGTCGCTATCTCGTCCGCCGTCAACCCCTAAAATTCAACCAGATTGTCAAGTTTCGGTTCAATGTTCAAAGTTCTAAGAAGGACTTTCCGTGCCGCCATTTTCATCTTATAGCTGTGGGTTCGTTGCTTTTCTCGCTCTTTACCGAATGTGGCTCTCAGTTGTGGGAACGAAGCGCAGAGGAGGTCCCGTCAGCTGCAAGGCATAGTTCGGACTTCTACTCTCTATTTCTCCAAGGTGGCTCCAAAGATTCGAACCATTCCTTTGGAATCAATTCGTCAATATGGCAAGCAGACACATCAGCCTTTTCTGAACCTTCATCTCTTTTCCAAATCTCGAGTTTTCTGTTTTTTGGATTAAAGAAAAACCAAGACTCCGCCACCCACCTTCTAGTATCTCCTGGACTTATGGATTCATAGAGAGTGCAGAATCCGATACGGAGGTCTTGTTTTCCCTCCAATATTAACTGAGGAGAACCAAGGGTAATTTCCGATAGTACAACTGCCTCCGTCGGATATAAAACGTGGTGAGACGCCGAATCAACAGCTGTTCTTAAAGGCTTTGATGCCACCCAAGTTTTTCCGGACTCATATAGAACACGAGCAGGCACTGGACCAGTATTCTTTGCTCGTAGAACTATTACGTCAAGGCTGTGAGGTTGCGACGCTGGCTCTATTACAATAAAAGGGCGAGTCGTGGCTTGTGAAATCTGGATGGTTTCACGTGTTAAACACCCCTGGTATGCAGCCACAACAGCGGCAACAAACGCAGCTAGCGCAGAAGTAAGTATCGCTATCTTTTCCCACTTTGGCGTCATTCTCGACCTATTAATTCAAATCCATTCCTTTTAGGAAAACAAGAGGGTCAGGTCTAACTATTAACAACATCCTGAGCTTGCTGACCGTCTTTGATCTTCTTCCTCATCTTTGGTTGCTGTTCTTTTTTCGCTGAACCGGTGGCTATAAAGAAATTTCCAGGTCTTGAATCTTCTCCGCGTCCATGGTCAAAGGTCAAGCACATCTCTTAGCGTCACGTGATGATCCGTATGGGTAGACGTGCCCCCTTTGTATCTCTTCACACCGTTACTCAATCGGACGGCTGAGAATCCAGGCCTTAAAGTCCTTTTCTATTACATCCAAGTTCATTTCGAAAGTGCTCTCGAAAGCATTAATTGGATCCCCCTCTTGTTCCAAATCGTCTATATACTGAAGCAGAAGATCTTCGTTTCTCAAATCAAACTTTTCGTTCAGGTAATAGATGAATCCCCAGGATTGAGCGTAAAATAATTCTGCTTGTTCGGCATACCCCTCTTTCTTGGTGTATCGGACCAGTTGCCTGAGAGGAATAAGACCATCGTTCCCCGCCAGTTTTAGAGTAATCAGCCGACCTTTGGCTATTCTGGGGACAAGAACTTCTGCGACGTTTATTTCACTGTTCGAGAAAAATTCGGCCAAGCCCTCTTCCAACCAAAGGGGAAGCCCAGCATTCTCTTGATCCCTTTTAATGACATGATCGACATAAGCATGCCAAGCCTCATGGTATAGTGTTTGGAGTTGACTCTTTTCGAATTCTATCAGTAAGCTCCGGCAGAATCTCCTTTCCCTGTCCAGGAGAGACTCTCTCTGCGAAATGAGGATATCCAGTTCCCTAATCGACTCCTGGGTGCGACCGTAGTTTTCCTTTGAAAGCCGCCATTCCTTGTTGATTGCATCTAATTCCTTCCGCCTCCACTCCTCTATCTGATCTCTTCTCCTATTGTATTCAGATGGGTCCATATCCTTGCTATTCTCATTAAGCCTGTATATCTGGTCATCTGCATATTTCTTGATTGCCCGCTCTCGCTCAGCGATGTCCCGTCTTTCCTCTTTTGCCTCAGTTAAAGCTGTACCATCCATGGCGTCTACCACTTCACGAAGTGACGCGATCTTTCTTTCAATCTCAGCAATTGCGCATACGTAAGTTTCAGCCTCAGCAGCAAAGTTTTCATATTCTTGATGAGTGACAATCATATTCAAGTCAGGCACATAAAATCCCGCAACCCTGGGAGAAGCTAATTGCTTGTTTGCTTCCATAGACCTGGCATATTTCGTGTATGAAGGGAAAATCAGAATCTTTACAAAAGGCTCGTTTGACACTGGCACGTTGAAATAGGAATGATATGCCTCAAACATCTGCTCCATTCTCAGTGCAATGGCCCTGATAAAAGATTCAGCAGATTCACCAGCTATGTGAAAATGTGCGGTCGTGAGTTTCCAACATTCACCAACAACTGGGTCATAACCACGTTCGGGCTGACCAACTCTTTTAAATGACTCTCCGCCAGGTCCGGTCCGCCTTATCCATTGAATGTTCTCTTTCAATTTCTCCCTTGAAGACTCTGTGAGCCTTTTGATTCCACAGATCTGATCTATCGGAAAAGTCGCATTGGCAATGGAGCTTTTACCGGTTATGACACTCATTTCCAACTCTTCATCAGTGATAGATTCGATCAAACCTTTCACCGTGCCACCTGTTTGCAGAACCACTTCCTCATACTCACTCGTCGACGCCGTAACTGTATAGGGAACATCCTCCGGTACTGTCGCATTCTCTCGCATTGCCTTGGCATCAACCGGTGGAGAATCAGAAGGGGCGTCATCGGGAGTGGTTTCAATTTCAACAGACACTTTGTCAGGGCTAAACTTGAGCACTATTCCTTCTTCTGTTCGGAAATGGAGATATTTTCCTTTCACTCCAAGACATTTCCCTTTAAATTCCAGCCCCTGTCCCGTCTTCAGAATATCCGCGGTCACAGTTTCAGGTGAAAGCAGAAGGGGTGGCAGCAAGGCTAGAAGCAACGTGAGAAATAGAAGAGAATGTTTGAAGATGCTTCGATTACTCATTGACTTGAAAGAGCACGCACCTTTTATGTGGCACGTATCCAGCATTTCACGCTCTCTCACCCTAGAAACCGCCCTTTACTCCTTATAAAACGACCAGACCTCATCGCTCTCTATGACCGATAGCGGCTTAAGACTCAAATCCACGCCTCGCACTCGCCAGTAAACCCGCTTCCCCGATGGAATTCGGTCCCACATCCAAAGCGGCATTGTCCACGTGGTGTCATAGATGATCAGATGCATGTTTTCATATGTGGACCAGAATGGGACGAGGGGCGGCAATGAGAAATCGACCGCATAAGCATTACTTTCGCCAGCGTCCGCAATCCAAGTGAAGATGGGAGGAGCAGATAAGATGCTGCCATCGGTGGGCGATTGGAGATTTATCTGTAACAGGGAGGGAGCAAATACGAATTCATCGGCTCCGATATCAAAGCCTTCGCCTTGTGGCCGGATATCGCCGTCTATATCCTCATATATACCAATATCAATACCCGCATCAATACAGGGCGAGCCAATGCTTAAGTGGTAGTCACTAGCGCCCATAAAAAGCGGATCGGCATCTATATTCCCAGATTCCCAGTCCAATGTAGAGCCGGAGTCCGCATACACAGCCATCGCACCGCCTTCGATGTCACTAAAAGCTACAGTAACTGAAGCAAAAAGATAAAGGCCTATCTCAGGTGCAGTAGGTGCAGCATCCTGCCAAAAAATGCAACCATTCACAGCAGGTGAGGAATTCTCCGAATAAAGCCCTCCGGATGTAACCCCAGCGGTATTATCACTTATTGTACAGTTACTAATAATCGGTGATGAGGGGTCCCTGCAGTAAATACCACCACCTTGACTACTAGCAGAATTTCCGCTGATAGTGCAGTTAAGAATAGTTGGTGAAGAATGGTCAGCACAAACAATGCCACCGCCATGATAAATATGGGCGACATTATTGTTGATGATACAGTTGCTGATTTTCGCGGATGAACCGGCGGTTAAATGGATTCCCCCACCACTATGATTAGTCCAGTTTTCCGTGAAAATACAATTGGTTATAATTGGCGATGAGGAGAACACGCAATAAATGCCACCGCCATTATAATTGAGAGCTGAGTTCCCATCGATTGTGCAGTTGCCTATTGTCGGAGAAGAGGAGTCCCGGCAGTAAATTCCGCCGCCATCAATATCAGCGGCATTTCCGCGAATATAGCAATTCGAGATTGTTGGTGAAGATGAGGAACAATATATAGAGCCACCATAATTTGCGCGACCGTTCATAAAAGTGAAGCCGTTTATTATGGATGTCGACGCTTCTCCTGAGTGAAAGTAGAATGCCCTTCCGCTCCCTTCGCAATCAATAATGCACGTCTCCGGTCCATTTTCAGATTGTAGTGTCAGCGCCTTTCCCTTGAAATCGAGATTCTTGTTTCCGGCACCCGTATAGGTGCCGTCACGGACAACGATAATATCGCCGCCAGTAGCCGCATCGAGCGCCGCCTGAATTGTACTGAAATCATCCGGCACATAATACGTGGTGGCGATCGCAGGAGAGGAAATCAAAAAAAGAACTGCAAGAACAAGAAGTATTCGCCGTGCCCTGTGCATAATACCCTCCATTAGTTCTTTCGTAGGTTCTCTGGAAGAACTAAATTCTATCGAAAGGAAAACGGAAAGTCAAATCCGGATGCTAACAAAGGACACTAAAAAGCCCCTATTTGCAAGCCTCTGAGCCGCCCCATGTTCGGCAGGAAATGATTGTTCGGACTTAAAATCACTCGGGGCTAACGCCCGTGCCGGTTAGATTCTATCATCAAACCGCGCTCTATAGCCCCGGCAGCGAAGAAACAAGTACCGGCCTGCCGGGGTTTTCTTCGCTCCATGAGGTCTGGCTGAAGCCATGGTAAGCGGTAGTCCGGAATCCATGCTCGTCCAGCATCTCCAGAACATCTCGCAATCTGAAGATGCTGAGTCTGTGCTCATCGATTTGAAAATCGATCCTTCCATTATCGTTGATCAAAAAGAGCGGCCGGTAAGGAAAGACATCTCCTTCAGCGGTTGATGTATGTATCCGCGCAAGGGTGAAGTTGTCTTCGATTACGGTCGTGATCCACGTTTTTCCTTCGAGCCAGTACTCCTTACAAAACTCCATATCTATGATCGCTATTCCTCCAGACTCGAGATGATTCTTGAAGTTCAGAAGAGTCTGCGACAATTCTTCGAGATTCCGATTGTAAGTTATCGCGCCGAACATGCTGATTATTATTTGGAATCTCTTATTGAGTTGCAGTGTTCTCATGTCCATGACGGATAGCGGAGTCTGCGGAAGCTTTTCTCTGGCTATTTTGAGCATTCCTTCATTGGCATCGACTCCAATAACGTCGAAATGCTGCCTGAGAAGCCGAAGATGATTCCCGGTTCCGCAGCCCACGTCGAGCAAGCTGCCGTGCCGGCGGACGCCATGTTTCTTCGCCATCTCCAGGACAAATTTCGCTTCGCCCTCATAATCAACGTGAGAGTTCAACTTGTCATAATATTTTGCGAGACTCTTATACAGAATATGTGAGTCCATTACGCCGGCCCGAGTCAATCCCATTCTTAGTCGAAACTTCCTTCAATCTCCCGAATTCTCTTCATGCGGACACTGTTGTCCAAGATAATTTTCGAAAGCGGAACATCAGATAATTCCGCGCGGCGCGGGATTTGAAAGGTTTCTTCACTGCTGTCCAAGATAATTGCGATATGGCATTTTGATTCTCAAAAACGAATATTCTAGAAGGCCAATTAGAGTGACTAATTCAAGGCTGTTTTTATAAAAGCTTTTTTCACCGCGGAGACGCGAAGAGCGCAGAGAAAGACAATGCACAAGAAGACATCTCAAATCCTTACTTCTATTCTGTCTTTGCGGCCTTCGCAATCGCAGGAGAGGAAATGAGAAGAAGAACGGCAAAAGCGACAAGTGTCCGGCGCATCCAATGCATAACGCCCTCCGCATGTTTGTTCTGTGGGTTCCCTGGAAGAACTAAATTCTATCGGAAGGAAAACGGAAAGTCAAATCAGCGCTGGCCGGTAATCCCGTGCGGGAGAATGCTACTAGCCCGCTCCCATGTCTCCTCCCTCCGTTCCCTCTGCGACCTCCTGTTCAAAGGAATCTTATCCAAAACCCATCCCTGAATCCCCGTTTTTCCAATCGTGCTAACGGGCACGTCGCGCCGTGCCCCTACATCGGCGTTCATCGGTGTTCATCGGCGGTTCCAATACTCCTCAAGAATCTGCGGAATCTGCGGATAAAACACCTTAAAATGGATTCCCGCTAGAGGTCACGCGAAGCCCCGTGATCCCGCTGAGACGCGTGGCAGGCGATTTTTAATCAGTGGAAATCCGACGACTTGCTTTTCAGTATCCTTTGGGATACAATCAGAGTGTGATTGAAGTGCGCCAGACAGACGAATTCGCGCAATGGTTCGATTCCCTGCGAGACAAGGAGGTCCGCGCCCGTATCAATACGCGTATTCGACGTTTATCGCTGGGGGAATCCGGGAGATGTCAAACCGGTCGGCGAGGGCGTTTCCGAACTGCGCATTGACTACGCTGCTGGTTATCGCGTGTATTTTACTCATCGAGGACGTGAAGTGGTGATTCTGCTCGCGGGCGGAGACAAGCGCACGCAAGGTAGAGATATTCTCATTGCGCGGGAACTGGCGCGGAATTTGTAAGTAGATTTTACCGGTCTCCCGGCCGGGCCGCACTCCTCGTGGCGGCAAGGTGCGGGAGAAAGGTTACTCAAGAGACAAGAGACAAGTGACAGGAGACAGGACTAACATGAAACGCAAGAAGACAATAACTCGTCCATGGGACGTAGTGGAGAATCTTAAAACCGAAGAAGATATGGCTGCCTATCTTGAGGCTGCGTTAGAGGAGGGAGACCCCTCTTTAATCTCTGCTGTTTTGGGCGATATAGCTCGCGCCAAAGGCATGGCAGAGATTGCGCGTGAGACTGGACTGGGAAGGGAAAGTCTTTATAAGGCTCTTTCTCCGGAGGGCAATCCTGAATTTGCCACCGTCCTAAAAGTAATCCGAGCGTTGCGCTTGAAACTAAAAGTCCAGACTGCAAAGCGCCAAGAGACGGCGTGAGCATCGGGTCCTTTCACTTCGGGGGAAGACAATAGTGTCAGGTCTACACTTTTTACAAAGGAAACGAATCGGGTAAGACTCCTTGCTCCTCCTTCCTGACGCAATGACGCATGCTCATTGTGCCAGAGTGACAGAAGTGACAGATCTCGATTAGTGGAAGGCTCCTTTTTCAAGAAGAGCTTTTTACCAGTGATTCTCCCACGGCCCTTGCCTGAGAAAGAATTGTTGGATTGTCCCGCGCCGAATTTCTTTTGTTCTCAGAAGCGCAATGCTCTATAAATTCCATGCCGCCGGCATTCAACAAATACCCGAGCAGGCTCAGCCAGTTGTGGACTGTTTCGAAAACATCGGGAGCTTCCTGTGAGGTCACTATCACAATCCTTTTCCCGGATGGAAACCACACCCGCACACCTTTATTGCCCGTGGCCGGGTCAACATCCTCTCCATAGAAACAGTAGAAGCGGTCGATCAAAGCCTTGAATTGCGAGCTGACGTTGTAGCAATAGACCGGGGTCCCAAAGACAAGGGCATCGGCATTTTTCATTTCCTGAAGCAACGGCGACACGTCATCTTTTTGAACGCAGGCCCCGAGCTTCTTTCTGCAGGCGCCGCAGCCCTGGCAGCCTTTCATGTTCAACTCGTTGAGACAGATCAACCGAGTCTCCGCCCCTTTACTTGCGGCGCCCATTAAAACCTCACTTAATAAGGTCTCGGTGTTTCCTTTTTTCCTCGGGCTTCCATTGAATGCCAGAATCTTCATTTGCCTCTCCCTATGTAGTTGCCGACCGAAACAGCCACAACACGCCATACACATTCACAAGCCTGCCATCTCCGACTCCACCGGAAATTCCTTTTCCACAACCGGCGTAATGGATGATCCCACCTCTGGGTATTTTTTATCTCTCATACTCTGCTTCCAGTTTCTTTTTCGCTTCCTCGAATTCCTGTCTCTTCAATTCCGCCTCGAGGGAAAGCCGTTCCCACTCATCAGTCAGCTCCGGTATCATCTTCTTCAATTCGCCGTGTCTGCGGGTAGCAGCCTTCAGCTCATCAGCATCCCCATAACCTTCCGGATGCGCGAAATATTCTTCTAATTCCTTGAATTCAGCTTCCAATTTACCAAGCTCAGCTTCTATTTCCTCTATTCGCTTTTTTAGAGGAGAACTGACGCGGTAATAATCATTGCGCAAGTCACCTTCAGCGGCTTTACGCCGGCGCTGTAATTCCCGTTGCGAGATTGCGTCAGAAGTACCGGGGATGGGAAGGGATTTTTCTTCTTCGAGGATGGCCGCTCGATCCTTCCACGCCAGGAATTCATCATAGTTGCCGGCATAAACGGAAGCAACACCGTTCCGGATCTCAATGATTTTGTTGGCAACTTCGCGAATAAGCGTCCGGTCGTGGGTGATAAAGCAGAGAGTGCCATGATAAGCATCAAGGGCATCACTCAACATTTCCCGCGAGGCAATATCGAGATGATTGGTAGGCTCATCCATCAGTAAGAAATTGGCCGGGCACACCAGCATTTTAGCAAGAGAAAGCCGGCTTTTCTCACCTCCGGAAAGAACCTCTACTTTTTTGAGGACGGAATCCCCGCTGAAAAGAAAAGCCCCCAAAAGCCCCCGCAGATTTTGTTCGGATTCACCGGGGGCTACCCGTCGCAGTTCTTCCAGAACCGTATTTTCCGGGTTCAGAAGCTCCAGTTGATATTGAGCGTAGTAAGCCGTGGAAACATTGGCCCCCAATTTGCGTTCTCCCGAATCAAACGGCAGCACCCCCGCCAATATTTTCAACAAAGTAGTTTTCCCCGCCCCGTTAGGACCTACCAGCGCAACACGATCGTTCCGCCGCAGCTTCAGATTCAAGTCCCGATAAACGACGTTACCGTCATAGGACTTGGCAATCTGATTGAGACTGATAACCTCATCCCCACTCCGTTCCGGATCCGGAAAATTGAAGTGAATCTTACGGGTCGCCCGTGGAACCTCGATCCGTTCGATCTTGGCAAGCGCTTTGATCCGGCTTTGCACCTGGGCGGCCTTGCTGGCTTTATAACGGAACTTCTCGATAAAGCGCATTTCCTTCCTGATTTTGATCTCTTGTCGGCGGGCGGTAGCTTCTCGGGTAGCCAGGTCTTGCTCACGAGCCACAATAAAATCATCATAGGTGCCGCGATAGAAAATAACGTCATCCCTCTCAATGGAAATTATTTTATGGGCTACCCGATTGAGAAAGGCTCGATCATGGGAAGTGACCATGACGGCGCCCTGGTATGACTTCAGGTATTCTTCAAACCAGATGCAGGATTCCAAATCGAGGTGGTTGGTGGGTTCGTCCAGGAGAAGCATATCCGGGTTCAACACCAGCAGCTTGGCCAGAGTCACCCGCATCAGAGTTCCGCCACTGAACTCGCTTAAGGGTCGGAGGAAATCCATTTCCCTGAATCCCAGACCAGTAAGGACCTCTTCAGCCTCATGCTCAACATGGTAGCCGCCGGCAAACTCATATTTATGCTGCAATTCACCGAGTTCGCGTAAAAGTTCTTCAGTATCCTCATCATCGCTGTTTTCGGTGAGAGCTTCCTGAAGCACATGAATGCGGTGCTCAAGCCCGGCTATCCGGGTAGAAGCATGAGCGACATGGGGAAGCAGTCGTTCATGGGCGAAAGGCGTAATTTCCTGACGAGCATAGCCTATCGTAACATCCTTCCGCATGGCGAGGCTGCCCGAATCGGGAACAACATTACCCGCCAGTATTTCGAAAAGGGTGGTTTTTCCGGAACCATTGGGACCGATGACGGCGATACGATCACGGGCGCCGACATTGAAATTGACGCCACTGAAGAGCACCTGCTCGCCATAGACCTTGGAGATATTGACAACGCTTAGCATGAGTTAATAAATACTTGGTGGGATTCAGAGACCATTAATAATCTTGGACTGTACTATTATAAACTGTTTGAAGAAGATTTGAGAAATTACATGGGGATATGCGCAGTGATTTTAAGATTGAGGGAAGATAATGGGATTGTTGGGCTGTTCCTATCCCTAAAGCCCACCGCCTGAAGTCCGCCTCTCTTGTCGGCGTTCATCAGCGTTCACCACGCGAAGCGTGGCAGGTCAGGCGGTTCCAATCATCCTCAAGAATCTGCCCAATCAGCGGATCGTAAATCGTTTCCGCCCTGCGTCTCGCGGGATGAATTATGGACCGAGGGTTGTTAGCTGTTTTTCAAATTCGTGCTAATCCGTGGTCCAAGGATGTTCCTCTTGAATTCGCTCAATTCGTGCGAATTCGTGGTCGAATGAGTCTTTGTTTTCAATCAGTGAAAGCTTGTCCCGGACCCGATCCGGGATCAGCGCAATCTGCGGATCGAGCTCCGGGACGCCGTCTGCGGATCGAAAAATTCCTTCCCTGCAGACTGTGGACTGTGGACTGTAGACTGATTCGCTGTCTACTTATGCTGTCCTGCTACTCTTTATTAAACGACCAGACCTCGTCGCTGGTGATGACGGTCAACGGGTCATGGTCGAGATCGACGCCGCGAACGCGCCAGTATATCGGCGTCCCCGTCGGAATCCTGTTCCAGATTCCGGGAGGCATGGTCCAGGTGTCACCGTAAATGATCTGGTGGAGATGCTCATAGGTTGAATAGAACGACGTGAAATCGGACAAGAAACTCAGGTCGACGGCAAAGGCATTGCTGATTCCTCCGTACGCCGCCCATTCAAAGTTCGGAGGAGCCGTTAGGACGGCCAAATTATCCGGCGATATAAGACTTATACGAGTTAGATCAGAACTGACTTTCAGCAGCCAAACGTCGGCCAAACCCGCCCCATATGACTCCGTGAAGCCGGTGACGATATAGCCGCCGTCGGACGTTGTTCCGACGTCGTATCCGTAATCGAAGGCTGCTGCTCCGAACGTCTGGTCCCACTCCTTCAGCCCGCTGGCGTCGGTTTTGACCAGCCAAAGATCAATCGTGCCTGCTCCATACGACCAAGTGAACCCTCCCATGATATAGCCGCCGTCGGCAGCTAATTCAAGGGAATACGCTTTGTCAAATTCCGTGCCGCCGAAAGTTCTTTGCCATTGTTCGTGCCCGTCGGCGTCGGTCTTGATCAGCCAGAAATCGACACTCATTCCCACGGGCCACATGTTGCCGGCGATAATGAAGCCGCCATCGGCGGTTTGGCGGACACAGTAGGCGTCATCCCAGCCTGATCCTCCGAAGGTTCTATTCCAGATCTCATTTCCGTTAGCATCTGTCTTGATAAGCCATGCATCGTAGCTGCCCGCGCCAAAAGACCCTGTTGTGCCGGCGATGACGTAACCTCCCTCAACCGTTTGTTGAACGCTGAAGGCTTCGTCCCAATTGTATCCGCCAAACATCTTGTCCCACACTTTGTTTCCACTTGCGTCCGTCTTTATAAGCCAGAAGTCACCGCCTATTCCATACCAAAAATCATGGTCAAGCATTCCGGCCATGATATATCCGCCATCAAGCGTCTGCTGGACGGAGTGACCGAAATCGGAAAGACTTCCACCAAATGTCTTATCCCATTGTTTATTTCCGAGAGCATCGGTCTTGATAAGCCATGCGTCGTGCTCGCCGGCGCCGAAAGAGTAGGTGACACCGGAGATAATGTAGCCGCCGTCAAGCGTCTGCTGTACACTCGTGGCCCAGTCGGATTCGACCCCGCCAAAGGTCTTGTCCCACTGCTTATTTCCGCCCGCGTCCGTCTTGATGAGCCAGACATCGGCTGCACCCGCGCCGGTGGAAAAGGTGTACCCTGCGACGATATATCCTTCGTCACTGGTTTGCTGAACGGCTCTGCCCACGTCCTCGCTGTATCCCCCGAAACATTTATCCCATTCGAGGTCCTGAGCCATTGCGCCGGTAACTAACAACGAAGAAATGGTTAGAGTGAAAAACGCCTTTGTGAACAGTTTCATCTCGCTCCCTCCTCTTCAGCCGCTCAGCGGGCTGCGGAAAATTTGTGCGGGGAAGAACCTTGTTCCGTCCATTCGCAGAACGAGGAGTCATAGCTTCCCTTTAAGGTCCACGACCATGGCGCCGGTTGGCGGCGCGCCTGCCATCTCGCGCGATGACCGTATAGCCTGCAACGTCAGGCGCCGCCTGATTTGTCAGGCACGCGATAGGTTCCGCATAGGAAGCACCTGCTGCGCCAGATACATAGCACCCCCCAATTTTTTGTCTGGTTCTCAAGGAGGAGTAAATTTTATCGAAAGGAAAAGGGGGATGTCAAATGGGATCACTGATTTCACTATTTCGCTTTATGATCTCTTTTAAAGCAATATAAATCAATATCTTAACTTGAAATCTCAGGAAAAGTATCAATTGTTTGCTTGACAATTACCAGTGCATATGAATATGATGCTTCAGCCACAGGATAAGATTCGCACGGATTCTTATTGAGAGGCTGCCGGCGCTAAGTTTTCGCACAGCGCCTGTTGCACGATCGGGCTTCAAAAAGAAAAGCGATTTATAGGAAGGAAGATAAAAGATGGGTGCCATTCTTTCAAAGCGGACATTAATTGTGGCCCTGTTTCTGGCTTTTTTCCTCGTGCCAGCGAATGAAGCCGTTCTCGCGCTGGAATGGAGTGAAAACGTGACTTCCGGCGGTCCTCAAATCGTGCCATATATCATTTCTTTCGGCTGGGGACAAGATCCAGATCAGATCACGGTTAAGGACCCATGTACGGGTGAGATTTTGGCTGAATCGGCTGCCTATGCACGGGGTTCTTATGTGACCGTAAAAGTGATCTTTCGGTTACGATGGGGGACGGTGTCGGCTGCCGTAGTCGCAGCGAAGGGCAGTTTGGGTGGACTAGGACCGGAGCTGGCTTTTTTCTATGGGGGATATTCGCAGGTAGTAACGATGAAAACGCTGGAGCCTTTGGCAAATACAATCGGGGTCGAGGACGTCCTGTGGACATGGGGCTACAAGACTTACTTAAATCCATGGCAAAAAATAGGCTCCTCCACCCATAAGATCTATAGACTGAACAAGCCTCCAGTAGAGCCGAACCTCTATTTTCCGTTGGTAGTCTGGACTACTGATTGGTGTGACGCCCTGCCTGAGCCAATAAATGACAAGGCGATAGCTGATGCTATATTCCAGGGATTTGTCTCCACGGGAGTGATCAAGTATTGCGGGGATAATCCGGGCTATACCACCGATGACGTGCTCTGCTATGGAGAAGGCATGTGCGGAGGAATGAAAGAGGTTTTCTATGATGCTTGCGCTACGCAGGGCGTATATGTGGAGAGGAGTTGTTGGGAACTGTGGCCTTCTGATATGTTCATCGAGTTCAAGTGGTATCACACCATTTTCTTCGATCCTGGGCTGGGGCGCGACGAGCCCACCGGTAGCTATCCAACCGTATCTTTTCTGGAAATGAAGGAGGTTGACTCAGCCTATCCTTGCCCGCGCTGGTTCGGCGAAGGCTCTGGTTTCGATGATGTGCGGGAGGAGACACGAAAAGCATATAGGTTTGGACTCTATGATGGGCATTGTGTAAACTTTCTGGATTACGAAGGCACACTATATCTCTACGACCTTTCTTTTGGTATCGGTCCAATTCCGGATACTTTCAGCACCCTGCCAATGTCATACGAAGATTTAAGCGGACTGGAATTGTACGATTTCCGCGAGAGATACTATAACGATGCTGTCGATTATATGGAAGGTTTGATCTATTGTTACTTCGTCGATCAAGAGGAATGCCCAGGGCATTGGGCGGATATTTTGGACATCAGCCCCCACGTAATACCGTACGAAGATCAAGAGTTACTTTTGCTATGGAAGAATGAAATACGAATTACGGAGGAAAACCAGCAATGTCTGCCAAATTAAGATGGAGAAGGATAAGCTGGGCCGCCATATTTTTTCAGCTCCTCACAAGAATTTGTGGGTTAATTCTGGTATAGGGAGATTTCCGAGTACGTGATAAAGGGCCAAAGAAAAAGTTTCGAAGGTGCGGTAGCCGTA
>QZKU01000004.1 GCA_003598085.1 Candidatus Abyssobacteria bacterium SURF_5 | reverse complement strand
CACATTCCCACAACGCCTACTACTGCTGATTCGCTTCGCACCTTTAAAGACAAAGACCAAAGAAAAGAGCATTTTACAGAAATTTCTTGACATTACTCCCTTGTGAGAATAACGCATGCCTGTAAGCGGCCCCACTTGTGCGGGCAATACTTCACCGCAATAAATGCAGTTCAACCCCTCGCTCGGGGTCATCCTCCGGCAATGGGGGCATTCGATGTTATCATTCATGGGATGACATCCTATATCGGTCATTTTTCATTTTATCACATGGTCTCTCAGCAGTTCGGTGATATTTGCCCCCGCGAGGGTTTCAATTTAGAATATAGTTATTTTGTATTTGAAATTTCCGCTCCCGCCGGACCCAATTGAAAGGATATCCTATCTCAAAGGCCGTGAAAACATTTGGACACAATTTCGCTTTTGCCTTTCTGTGCAACGTATGCGTCATCTCGAACATGGTCTTCTTCCTGTACTTCAATCGTTATCTGGAAGAACTCGGCGCGAACGCGGCACAAATCGGGCTCTATATGGGTGTGCTCGCATTTGGTTCCGTCGTGGTGAGGCCTCTCGTGGGGACGGCAATAGACAAGTACGGGCGCAAGAGGCTCATTTTCTGCGGGATCGCATTGATGATCCTGGCGACGATCGGTTACTTCTTCTGCCGTCGGCTGAACTGGAGCATCCTGGTGGTGCGCATGCTTCACGGGGTGGGCTTCGGCTGCTATATCACGGGCATCTTTACGGTAATAACCGACGATGCCCCGAGCACGCGCCGGGCAAAAGTCATCGGTGTTTTCGGGTTATCGGGCATGAGCACGTATGCTGCTCTGCCGGCGGTGGCGGAATACATTATCGCGCATCTTGGCTTCCAGGTGCTGTTTGCGCTCGCCCTTATCTTCTTGTTGATTGCGTTGTTCTTCGCAAGTCCCTTGAGGGAGCGCGGCCCTCTCGGAATAGAATTTCCGCCGAATCCGTTTCTCATGCTGCTCAGTCAGGCCGACCTGCTGATTCCCGTCGGCTCCCTCTTTTTCTACTGCACCGGAGTAGGGGCGCTCCTTAATTTTATTGCCGTCTATCTTGCGCCTCGCGATATCAGTATCTCTTATTTCTTTGTCGCCAGCTCCACTGCCGGTGCGATCGTTCGGCTATTTCTGGGGGACCTGGCCGATGTATATGGTCGCCGCCGCGTCGCATTGCCGGCATTCGCCGCGGGTTGCATCGCGCTTTTCTGGTTGGGACTGTTTGAAAATCGGTGGGAACTGCTTGCCGGCGGCTTCCTTTGGGGAACAGGCATAGGCTTCGCAGTGCCGGCGGTCGCCGCTTCAGTTGTCGATCGTGTCAAGCCGCAAGACAGGGGAAAAGGACTAGCTCTCTTTACCGCTTCGTTTGATCTCGGTGTGATGGCAGGCTCATTTGCGTATGGGATTGTCGCTGCATTGATTGGATATTCTCAGATGTACCTTGTTGCCGCTTCGGTAATGCTTTTGGCTGTCGGCCTTGCCTTTTTTTCCGGAACCGGAAAGACAAATTCGTAATACCGGATGCATTGATTGAAATCTTTCTGAAGCTTCATATTGATTCGGGCTCTTAGGGATACCGGATCACCCGCTTTCCAACCTCCTTCTCCGCAGAACCTTGTCGATGACTCTCCAGTCTTTTTTCAACTCGAATTTCCAATGAGAATGATTCTTGCTCTGCTGGCAAGACGACAGTTTTTTTTCATCAGCAATAGCTGGGGGAGAAGATCATGAGGCGAAAAATTTTTATTCTGTTCCTTTGCTTTCTCTTCAACGGGAGCGCGTTTGGCGACAGCGCATTTTTTTCTTTGGCGAATCGACCGCAGGAGGATGCTTTCTCGATCTGCGGCTCTCGGGACTTCAATGGATACAATACTTCCTCCGGCTGGCAATATTTTGGATTCTGTCAAGATGCCGGCTGTTACTATAACGCCTACTGGAGATGGCCAATAAACATCCCGAAGGGTTCCACGATTACTGCGGCTCACGTGCAGTTGCGAGCGGACTATACTAACTTCGGCGAACTGGCCGCCGAATTTTCCGCGCTGCTCCCGGACAACCGCTGGGATAATGAGAACGGCTTCGCTGCCACAAACTATCAGAGGGGAACTGATCTGAACAGTATTCTGCGTCAGGGGACCCCCGTCCTCTGGCAGAAAGTGCCGGACTGGACTTACGGCGCCAGGTACGACAGCCCCGATCTGTCGAATCTGGTCCAGGCCCGCATTGACAATGAGGACTACGACCCGCTTGACGAGAGAGGGAGATACTTCGGTTTGGCGCTCTCTTATGTTTCCGGTTCCCACTTTCGAACAGCGACTCAGCAACCGGATGATGCCACGTTCACCGCGCGCCTGTACATCGAGTGGATTCCCGGGCCTCCTGAGACTCGCTCCGCCGAAACCGAGATGATCTTTCAGGTTGCCGATACGGCGCAGGAGGATACTTTTTCATCGCAAGGGCCTGTAAACAAAAACGGTTTTAACAATAAGAACGGGCGGCAATATTTCGGATACGTCTCCGGCACATCGAGCACGTATAACGCTTACTGGAGATGGTTTCTGTCAATACCCCGGGGTTCAACCATAACGAGCGCCTCTCTGAAAATTCGCTCGGCTGGTTCGACATCCGGATATCTTGATGCAGCTCTACAAGCGCTTGCACCGGATGGATCCTGGGAGAGTCCAGCCGGCTTCAGTCGAAAACAGTATGTCGATGGCAATTCCTTATCCGATATCCCTCGTCGTGGAGATGCGATACCCTGGAGCAATATTCCTTGGTGGACCACTGGCGCGTGGTTTTATAGCCCCGATGTGGCAGCACTCGTTCAGGAACATATCGATGATCCGGATTACGACCCCGCAAACAATCAGCGAGCGGCTTTCGGCCTTGTCCTGTACCCTGTCGCCGGAACAGGATACCGCATCGCGACACAAGAACCCGTGGATAATCGTTATACCGCTCAGCTGCATGTCAAGTGGCTGCCTCCCCAAAACGTATGTGAAGGCGGAGGAACCGCCAAAGAGGGTTGCGACGGCTCAATCGTCGCTCCAGAAGAATGCACATTGCGTTTCGACAAGCACGACCACATCTGCCAGACGACAAATATCCCATTCTACAAAGACGATGTACAAGCAGGGTATCTGTCGGTAATGGGAGGCAGGTATGCTTATACCGATTGTCCTGAAGAGAAACTTCCGAGATATGGAATCGACCAGGATTTCGACTGGTCCTCAGATGGTCGCGTGCTCACCTTGAACTTCCATCCGATAAATACATACACCCACCCCGACAGGCCGGGGCTGAGCGATCGTCTCTGGGTGTACATCGGGTTGAGCCGAACGTATCCGGATGATCCCGGCATCACCTGCATGCCGTATACAGCCGTGCTTGATGAAACGTATACCGGGCTCAACTATTCTTTAAAGGGCTCAATCAGGGTAAGTATGACCAATGAGAACTGGCTGAAGTTCGATAATAGCGGCGCAATCAGAATTGGGGGGACTTTTTTAGATACCATTTCCAAAAAGGCTGTGGAATCCGATAACTATCTCAATCATGTTCATAGCCCCTACTGGAACTTATCTCTTTCCACAATCTACGAGGAAAGAAGTAACTATATCCTCTTGCGATGGAGCGACCTGGCAAGGCTCTCCAACAACGGAGACTGGATCAACTTCAGCCTCGATTTGTCCGCCATCTCTGAAGAAGCCGCGGTAAAAGCTTTGGGCAATCCGATAAGAACCAACATCAGGTGGGGCGAATACATCGTTGGACCCGAATTCCCATCTGGAGAAGGAGAATTGACGATTCAACTGAAGGATTTCAGGCTTGTTTCGCACTAGCATTGGTCTTCGCAGCCAGTTAATGAACACGATGCCACAAATTACACAAAAGTAATTCTGTGAGCTCTCGATGACGATTTTGAAATAAAAGGAGGCGGGTCCCGCTGAAACCTTGCGGCTCTGTCCCCCATTACAACCCTGTGTAAGTAGCGTTTTATCAGTTGCTTCCGACCCATCTCTCTTGTTTTGCCTTCAGATATCTCCTTCAGAACGATTCTTGCTACCAATGGAGGTATATGGCGGAATCGTGATCGCCGAGGGGGATATCATGATGAGAAAAATTCCCATTCTGCTTCTTATGTTGCTTCTTGTGCTTCCGGCGACTGGCGCTGCATATGCGGACAGCGCGGTCTTTCGAGTGGCCAATGCCCCTCAAGAAGACACCTGTGCCAATTGGGGCGCCAAGGATGCAAATGTTTACAACAACGGGTACGGCTGGCAATACTTCGGACGTTCTTCGAGCGTATATTTCAGTGCGTACTGGAGATGGGCGATAGATATCCCGCGGGGATCTACGATTACAAATGCATTTGTGCAACTGAGGGCGGACTACACCAATTCCGGCTTGTTAAGCGCGGATTTCCAGGGATTGGTTCCGGATGATCGGTGGACCAATGGAAATGGTTTTTCGACCGCAAATTATCCTCTCGGTAGTAGCCTGAACGATATCTTGCGGCAGGGGACTCCGGTCTTGTGGGAAAATATCCCTGACTGGATTGCCGGTTCGTGGTATAGCAGTCCTGATATCAGTAATCTGGTTCAAGCACGCGTCGACAGCGCCGATTATGATCCTCAGGACGTGCGAAAAAACTATCTGGGATTAGTTCTTTCTTTTGTCTCCGGCTCCGCATACCGGACGGCGACGCAGGAACCCGATAATGACTCTTATACAGCACAACTGTATGTCGAGTGGATTCCGGGACCAGTTACTCCTTCCACTGCCGTGACAGAGACGTTTTATATCAAGGATTCTCCCGAGGAAGACGCTTATTCCGCCGTAGGCGCGAGAAATCTGAACGGCTACAATGACTCGAATGGATGGCATTACTTCGGATATGCGGCGACTACGGGCTGCTGGTACAGTTCGTACTGGAGATGGGCTCTCACCGTTCCAAAGCTGTCGATAATCGAGAGCGCATTCGTTGCAATACGCTCCGACTACGTTAACGAGGGATATCTTGATGCCGCCTTTCAAGCACTTGTTCCCGACGGTAAATGGGAAGCGGGATTAGGATTCAGCACCGCGAACTATCCGGACGGAGCTTTTCTAAACCAGATCCCGCGCCAGGGGGAAGCAGTGCCGTGGAATAACATTTCCAACTGGACCACCGGCACGTGGTTCTACAGCCCCGATATCACTGCATTGGTTCAGGAGCGCATAAAGAACCCGGATTACGACCCGGAAACCGCCTCGGGACGCCAATTCGGGTTGGTCCTTTATCATGCTAACGGGAGTTGGTACCGCACCGGAACCCAGGAACCGGATCAGGACGCCTATACCGCCCAGCTCATCATCAGATGGGCGCCTCTTATTCAAACCGGTTGTGGAGACCCTGACGCCGTTGAAATCTGTAACGACGGTATAGATAACAACTGCAATGGAGTACTTGACGATTTCTGTAATACGTGTCCTGCCGCGAATGCCGGAACCGATCAAGCGGCGTCCGTCGGCCAGATCATCTGTCTTGACGGCAGCGGCAGCACGGATATTGACGGAGACGCTCTCACATATACCTGGAATATATCAAGCAAACCCCAGTTCAGCTCCGCCGAGCTCTCCGATCCGGCCGCTCTTAATCCGGAGATCTTCATTGATGCATTCGGTGACTATATTGTTGACCTGATCGTTTCCGATGGTCATTGTGAAAGCGCCATTGACAGCGTGGTCATCAGTACCATCAACTCCTGCCCGGCCGCCGACGCCGGCCCCGATACCAGTGTGGTCGTGGGGGGAACTGCGTTTTTGGATGGCAGCGCGAGCAGTGATCCGGACGGAGATACCCTCAGCTATTCCTGGTCACTTTTCAAAAAGCCTGAGGGGAGCGCTGCAGTCCTTGATATTCAAGGGGACGGGAGCGCATCATTCACAGTGGATAAAGTGGGAGAATACCATGTCGAACTGTGCGTGAGCGATGGGTTGTGCACCAGCCAGCCTGATCTGGTCGTCATATCGACACAAAACTTGCCGCCTGTTGCCGATGCCGGAGGCGATCAGGAAACCACGGTTGGCAGTGCGCTCGAACTGGATGGCGCATCCAGTTATGACCCGGATGGAGACCCGCTCTTCTATTCCTGGTGCGTCCTCAAGAACCCGGCATCCTATCCTGCAGAGTCGCTACTGATGATGACGGAATCGGACACCGGACCCATTCTGGTCGACCCAACATCTCCGACGCCTATTCTGCTGGCCGAGACGGAGGGACAGTACGTTGTTCAGTTGGTTGTCTCCGATGGAATTTCTGACAGCGAGCCGGATACGTGCGTCGTCACCGCGATTGTGCCTGAATATCAATGCCCGAAAGGCTTCGGTTTCTGGAAGAATCACCCCGGCGCCTGGCCGATTCAGTCGCTCCGGCTCGGTAATTATCTTTATCAAAAGGAGACTCTGCACAAGCTGTTGCAGACGCCGGTCCGCGGTGACGCAAGCATGATTCTGGCGCATCAGTTGATCGCAACAAAGCTCAACCTCGAAAATGACTCCGAACCGGGCCCGATAGAGGATACGGTTCAAGTCGCGGACAACCTTCTGGCACAATTTACCAGGACGTTGCCTTGTGGTGTGAAACCGTCAAGCGCAATCGGCAAAGAGATGATCCAGGCTGCGCAAACGCTTGAATCATATAATGAAGGGCTGCAGGACTTAGACTGCGTCCAGTGGTGAGAGCCGCGTAAGGGCTTGCCGAAATTTATCACCCCAGGTGAGTCATGTCTTCTTAAACCCGCCATTAAGCGTCCTCCTCTTGTAGAGGCTTCGGGCTTGCCAAGTCTTGTGCGTTCTGTTACATTTTAGTAAAAGATGTTGTGTTTTACAGGAGGATGATAAACATGAAGAAGTTGATTGCTTTCGTCTTAGTTGTGGCAATAATGTTCGCCTTCGGGATCGGGGCAAACGCGCAACAAGTGGGACAGGCGGGTTCCGATTTGATGGTATTACTGCGGCCTCCCACTCAAAATGAAATCGATGCGCTTGTCCAGCAGTTACAGCTTACGGATGAACAGCGCGTTCAGTTGCAGAACACGTACGTCCAATACACGCAGGAACTGCAAAGGCTTACAAGCAGCTATCAGACTGCACGACAGAATCTTGCGGCAACTCTTCAGGGAACGAGCGATCCTGCCCAGGTCGAAAATGCCCTCGAAGAGTTGCACCGGCTGCACTCCTCGATCATTTCGAGGGAGATGCAGTTATGGAATGCGCTTTCGAACAATCTGACGCAGGAACAAACCGAGAAATTCTGGCAGGTATTCGGCCAAAGCAGAGTAACCGGTCCCGCAACGACTCCGGCGCCGGCGCCCGAGGGCTTCTTGAGATAAAGGGTGTCAGCAGAGCGATCACCGGGATCAACGAAGAGCAAATCATACCCGCGGTTGTGGCGAAGGGATGGCGAATCTGCGAGATCATGGCGTCGTTTGCGAATTCATATGCGAACGATCTTGCCCACGAGATTCGCCATCTCGCCGCTTATTCATAACGGAATTTACCCGCAATCGCACTCTTTGAGGATGTCATCGGGGAAACCGGCACAACCCAAATCCACCCCATATTAGTTTGATATCCCATCCATAATGATTTCACACCTCGAAACAAATAAGTCGTCTTCTGTTGAATATTTTTTTGCGCAACTACGTCGAAAGTGATACAATTCAACCAATTCGTGCACCGGTTCAGAAAAGGAGAGGAGCGACATGAGAAAGGCACTGGTTTCGCTGGTAGTTCTCGGTTTAATTGTCGGCATTGGAGCAGATGCACTGGCTCAGGCAGCCAAAACGAAGGGGCGAGATCCGGCCGTTGTGTTTCGCCCGCCCAGTCAAAAAGAGATGACCGCGATCGATCAGAGACTGCAGTTGACGGATGAACAGCGTGCACGGATGAAGAAGGTGAACGAGCAGTATCGCCAACAAATCGACGAGCTTGTGAGCAGGTATAAGAAAGCCTATCAAGATCTTACGGCAGCGCTGCAGGGTAGTCCGGATCCTGCGCGAGTCAAAAACGAGATACAACGAGTGCATAAAACTCATGAAGCCGTTGTTGCCAAGGAGGCGGAGCTGTGGACCGCTCTTGCGGATTCGCTGAGTGGCGAACAGGCTGTTGAATTCTGGAAGATGTTCGGTAAAGATCGCCTGCGGACGGTCAAGGAGAAAGCACCTTCAGTCGAAGCCGAACCTGAGGCGGCTGAGCCCGAAGAAGAGATGTAAGCACTCTTCTGCTTAGTTTTTGGTCACCCACACAGGGCTTGACCATGCGAGGTTGCCATCTGCTTGCTTCACTCGAAGGTAGTACGAGGAAGTGCCGGAAGGTGGGTCTGGATCTGTTAGCAAGTATTGAGCGGTCAAACCTTCACCCGCCGTCCGGAACACAGCCTGTCCGTTTCGGATGATTTCAACCGATTCAATCTTCTCACAACAGATGGCGCGAAAGGCGAGGGGTAGCGGCCCCTGATTTCTGCTCCATGTGATTTCCGAACCCATGGGCGAATCGCCGGCTCGGAAGGAAAGGATGATCTTCGGGCCGCTGGTTGCATAAACCTGTCGCCTGCGAAATGCCTCCCAAACCGCCTCACGTGTTAGCTCTTTCGCGTAGACGCCCATAAGTCCTGTAACCGGCGCGCCGGCGCTTCTTTGGCCGGGATGGCCGTCGTGGGTGTCTCCTCCGCCGACTATCCCGAGCCGGTATCCTCTCGCCAGCGCATCACGTACGAACGCGCCCCTGACCGGATGATACACTGCGGAATCGCCTCCGAGAAATTCAGATGTCCCATGGATAGAGCTGATCTCGACGAAGTATTCTTTTGGGCCGGGCGGGATGCTCCAGTCGGTCGATATTGGTCCGCCGCCAACATGATGAGCGGCCGTCATTGCCTCGTACGGCCGCAGCAATTCCCATAATTCCTGCGGGGAGTCGCTCTCCGGATCGATTGAGCGGAAGACCGGGCCATCGCCGTCGCGGTAATAGACATTGCGGTGGCCGTACTTCCAGTTGGTCCACTCGAAGCCGAGGAACGTGACAAATTCGCCCGGCTCGTACGCCGTGTTTGCCGCATCTTTAATTCGCTCCCAAGCCGCCCCGTCTATGGGAATAGTTCCGTAGTCGGCATGATCTGTCAGTGCGGCGATATCGAGGCCCGAAACCTGGCGCGCGTATCGGTAGTAATCCCCCGGCGTGCCGGTCCCATCCGACATGCGCGAATGGCCGTGGATGTCGCCGAAGTAGAGATTCAGAGCAGGTTCGCCCTGCCGGCAAAAGACGACGTTGCTCTTGCCCTGCAACCTCGAGGCAGTTTCAACCACAAAGAAAAACAGCCCCTCTTCAGCGAAGACGTAAGGAATGGTGATTCTTTTCTCTTCGCCAGATGCTTCCCCCGCGATATCATCCACAGTATGTCCGTTTCGGATAACCGACAGCCGCCACCTGCCGGGCGGCATTGTACTCCAGTTGCCGAGAACATCGAGTGGCGCCGCACCCACCTTGATTGTTTCGCCCGGTCTCACCTGCGACGGCGCCGTTACCTCGAGGCGAACCGCTTCTCGCGCCTCTACTCTGACGGATGGAGGTTTGTCAATGCACCGGGAGTGGCCGTCACCGTCGGCATCGGTGAATATTTGGAACAATTCCTCGGCCTCGGCAAATTTATCCACCCGCACATCTTTCAGGTTGAACGTGATGGTTTCTCCGTGCCTGAAGCCGCGTGACGCGGATGAGACAACGATTCTGCCGAGCTGGAGTGTAAATGCTTTTGTGGAGGCGTCGGAAAATGAAGTACGGACAGTTGTGTAGCCTGGACCATCGGGATCGAGCGTTTGAGGCGTCGTCCATCCCCACCATGGAGACACCTGAAGTATAACAAACCCGCCGGGCGCTATGCCGGCTTCTCCGACCGTGAAAGCTATTTCAAAATCAGTCATTGCGCCCGCAAGGAATGGACCGGCGGGAGCAACAGAAGCAGTGCCTTGTCCGTCTTTTGCTGAAGGTGTGCTATCGAGGTACGGAACAACGTGCGGCCAGGAATCCTTCCCTGCTGCCGCAGTTTTCATTTCTGATTTTTCGGAGCAAGAGACGCCCGCGAAAAACAGAAAAAGCAGGATAAAACGAATCGTGCAGGTTTTCATCGAGTATCCGGTTGACGGTAAGAAAAGTCCGTTTTACACGAGATGCTTGCGGCCCTCACCGCGTCACATCAATTATACATTATCGGAGAGAGCGGAGAGCGAGATTTCTCGATTTTCCGCTTGACCGGCGGCTGGAATTTCACTATAATGAACACGGATCAGGGGTTGAAAAGCCTCTGTTGATGCGCGTTGCCCTGTGGGCAACGCTTTTATCATGAAGGGATCAGTATTTATCAAGTTTTTATCTGTAATGGAGTACGAGATGGAGGAATCTGGCAGTAGTAAGCTTTTTCCGAGAGCATACTTGCCGAGTACAGATTTGCCACATTTCGGACCGGTTCCCGCCGTGGCTGCTCACCCCGGTGTTCTGCTCGCGTCCATAGTGGACTGAGCGCCCTCCTCACCTCCGGGCCGCCAAGGCGGTGGTCCTGTCGGAGGTGGATAATGAAAAACGTTTTGCTCGTCCCCGAGTTGCGCGAGCTGCTTGCCGAGGGGAACGCTGAGAGCCTTCGCGAATTTTGCGGAGCAACGCATCCTGCCTTTATCGCCGAATTCCTCAGCGGCCTTACCACCGAGGAAATCCATCAAATCCTGTCGTATGCGGACCGGCGTGCGCGGGCGGAAATCTTCAGTTATCTTGACAGCGAGATTCAGCTAGCGTTGGCGTCCTCGCTGCAGCGTCCCGAGCTCGTGGAACTCATTTCCAACATGTCGCACGACGAGCGGGTGGACCTGATTAAACGGATGCCGGAAGCCGAAACGCAGATCATCATGCCGGCTATTGCGCAGGTCGAACGCGAGGACATAAGAAAACTTGCGTCGTACCCGGAAGGCACTGCAGGAGCGGTGATGACTTCCGATTATGCGACCCTCTCACCCGATCTGACGGTCGAGGAGGCCATCCGCAAGCTTCGGCTCGAGGCGCCCGACAAGGAAACCATTTACTATGCTTACGTCGTCGACGATCAGAGAAGGCTTATCGGCTTCGTATCGCTGAAAGACCTTATTCTTGCTCGCTCCTTCAAACGGGTAGGCGAGGTGATGCATTCCGACGTCATTTCGGCCCGCCTCGATGAGGATCAGGAAGAGGTCGCGCGGAAAATTGAGAAGTACGACCTGCTCGCAATCCCGATCATCAATGGCGGCGGCGCGCTCGTAGGCATCGTCACTCATGACGATGCCATGGACATCATCCGCGAAGAGCAGACCGAAGACATCGAGAAATTCATGGGGTTGACGGGCGAGGTGCAGGACGAGAATTATCTGGCCGTGCCCGCAACTGCGCATTTCAGGCGGCGCGCCTTCTGGGCGGTTACGCTCGCCCTGCTCGGGCTTATTTCGGGCGCCGTTCTGGAAATGTTCGAGGACACGCTCACCTCTGTCTTCATCCTTGCCTTTTATCTGCCCATGCTGATCGGCACCGGCGGCAATACCGGCTCGCAGGCGGCGACCGTGGTCGTTCGAGCGCTCGCCCTGCGGCAGATACGTCCCGGCAACATTTTCGAGGTCGTCTGGAAAGAGCTGCGCGTGAGCCTGATGCTCAGCATGGCTCTCATATTGGTTGCCCTCATCCGGGTCTTCCTTTTCTCGCCTGCCCCCGGTCCGACCACGGGCGGCTTCTCACTCATCGAAATCAGCACCGTCGTGGCGCTTGCACTGGGTCTGCAGGTCATATCGGCCACTCTAATCGGAGCATTGCTGCCGATTCTCGCCTCAAAGGCAAAGATCGATCCCGCTGTTGTGGCCAGCCCCGCTCTTGCGACTTCCGTCGATATAACCGGCATGCTCATCTACTTCGGCCTCGCCAAACTGATGTTGGGTATCTGAGAGTATTGCCCAGCGGATGAAATCACCTGCACGGTTTTGGTATAATTTCCAGCAAGGAGGCTGCTTCCGGCTTCCAGACATCAGCCTGCTTTTAAATCGTATCCGATCGGAGGACCGAATCCATGACTGACCTGAAAATATGGGGACCCTCGGCGGCATTGAGCGGCCGGATCAAGAGGCTGCGGGACGAGTATTTCGATTGGGAAAACCGGTCATTCCGGAATGAAGTCCTCCCGTACACTACGGGCGCACCGCATGATATCGTGTATCGCCGGCATGAGGACTATGTGGTGCCGGAAGTTGTCCCCTTTATGAAGGCTTTGGAAAATAGCCTGCTCGCTCTGGCCCAGCCGGTAAACCTTCCAATTAACTTCTGGGATGAGCCGCTCATCGTGCGCCGGGCACTGTTCTTTGCGCAGGCGTTGCGGCAGATTCCTGTCGACATCCTTGAAGGCGAGTTGATCGTGGGAGGCCGCTTCAATACCGCTCTCTCCAATTGTCTGAACGAGCGGGAAACCGAGGAATATCTTGAGATTGACCGGCGCGAATCGCAAAAAACGGAGTGGCTGATCCGTCACGGCGTCAGCAATTGCGGCCCGGTACCCTCGCACATTATTCAGGATTTCCCGAAGGTGCTGAACATTGGTTTTGCCGGAATCCAGGAGGAGGCCCGGCAAAGGCTGTCTAAAGAAAGCGACGACTCGCGTCGGGCGTTTTATCGGGCGGTGATCATATGTTGCGATGCGGTTCGCGAATTCTCCGTGCGATACGCTCAGCTTGCGCGCGAGCAGGCCGAGCGCGAGCGCGCATATGAACGGAAATTGGAATTGCTCGAGATCTCTCGCATTTGCGAGCGCGTGCCTTATTATCCCGCGGAGGGATTTTACGAGGCCCTCCAGTCGGTCTGGTTCACTCATATGATCGACATGATCGCTGAAAGCTATCCCGGCGCCGGCCTCTCATATGGCAGATTCGATCAATACCTTTATCCCTATTATCAACGCGACGTCGAAACGGGCAAACTCTCGCGCGAGCAGGCGAAGGAGATCCTCGAGTGCTTCTGGATCAAGCATAATTACGCCTATGACCGCTTTTACCTGGGGGGCCGCCACGGCATTAATTCCGGGTTCGGCCAACTTATCACACTCGGCGGCTGCGGAAAAAATGGTGAAGATGTCACCAACGAATTAACTTATCTCGTGCTCGATGTCATCGATGAGATGAATATGCTCGAGCCCAAACGCTCGATCCGCCTGCACAAGGGGACGCCCCCACGACTGATGCGCCGCGTTTGCGAAATGATCGCGAGCGCCCAGGGCGCGCCGTTTCTCCTGAACTTCGACAAGACGAGTATCCTTGCGCTCGAAAAAGAGGGCATATCTCGAGAGGAGGCCCTCGATTACGGCATTGTCGGCTGCATCGAGAATACTTCCCACGGCAACGATCTCTCCGGCACGGTTGACGTCAACGTCAACCTCGCAAAGGCGGTCGAGTTGGCGCTGAATGATGGCAAATGCATGATCACCGGCGATCAGATCGGACGCGCAACCGGCGATCCTGTCTCTTTTGACACATACGAGCAGTTCCTCGAAGCCGTGAAGAGGCAACTGAAGGATATCCTCCTGCAGACGATTCAAGTGTATAACGCGTGGGACGCCCAGCGGGCGAGGTTCCTGCCGGTCCCATATCTCTCTTCCCATATCGGCGGCTGCATGGAGAACGGGAAAGACGTTCGCGCCGGCGGCGCCAAATACAACTTCATCACCATCGAGGGGTGCAGCATCTCGACGCTGGCGGATTCCGTCGCCGCAGTCAAGAAACTGGCATTTGATGAGAGGCTTCTCCCGATGGCCGATCTGGTCGCCGCGCTGAAGGCTGATTTCGCGGGCTACGAATCAGTCCGGCAGATGCTGATCAACCGCGCGCCCAAATTCGGGAACGATGATGACTATGTAGATGCCATTGGGCGCGAGCTTTCACGGTTCTGGTCGGAGGAAACCGCCAAACACGCGTCGCCAGCCACCGGCAGGCGCTATACAGCCGGTTATCTTTCCTGGAATTATTTCATTTCGTTTGCCGAGCACACCGCCGCAACGCCCGATGGCCGTCATAAGGGCGAGCACCTCTCCAACGCCGTGGCGCCGGTACAGGGACGCGATATGCTCGGGCCAACGGCCGCCATCAAATCCGTCACCCGCTACGGCTTCGACGTCAACCCGCGCGGCGCCTCATACACAATCACATTAAATCCTTCAGTACTCGCTGGCGAAGCTCAGCTCGACCGCCTCGCTGCGCTGTTGCGCGCTTACGAGGACCTTGGCGGTACTTCGATCCAAATCAACGTGATTGACAAGGAAACTCTTTTGGCGGCGCAGGCCGACCCGCAGAAATACAGTAATCTGCTGGTGCGCGTCACCGGTTATAACGCATACTTTGTCACGCTCGGGCGAGGGATGCAGGACGAAATTATCGCACGAACATCGCACGGGAACATATGATTTAAGACAAAATCAACCACCAAGGCACCAAGACACAAAGGCAAGAAAAAAGGTAATCGACGCTTTGTGTGAATGAATTCTTCTTGGTGTCTTAGTGACTTGGTGGTTAGTTCTTTAGTTGATATTCTGAACTTCCCGGTGAATATGATATTTCTTGTCTAATTGGGAGAAATCGAGATGGCAAAGATGCCTGCGCCCGTAATCGAGAAATTCGCGGACACCGAAGCGGCGAAATTCATGGCTACCGTGGATGGGGACGGGATGCCGAACGTCGTGCCCATCCTCTCGGTCATGCCGTTCGGAGATGAGATGCTGGTGTTCGTCGATATCATGATGAACAAAACAAAGCACAACCTTCTTGCTAACAGGAAGGTCGCCGTGTCCGTTCTCACCAAGGACGGGGTGGCCTATCAGGTGAAAGGCACCTTCGAGGAGTTCCAGACCTCCGGCCCGATGTTCGAGATGTTCGCCTCGCACCCGCTCTTGAAGTATAATGCGTATTCCGGGCCGCGCGGCATCGGGACTATCCGCGTTGACTCCGTGTTCACGGCCTGTCCGCCCCTGCCGGGGAAAAGGATTTGCTAGGCTTTCAGGAATGGCGCCTCTGTTGCGATACAAGTTATTGATATGACAGTGCTTGGCAACGGCATAGATATCATTGAAATAGAACGGATCGAGCGGGCAATCGCGCGGCAGAAGGAGAAGTTTCTCGAAAGGGTGTACACGCAAGAGGAGATCGACTTCTGCATGAAGAAGGCGCGGCCGGCCATGCATTTTGCCGCCAGGTTCGCCGCCAAAGAAGCGGTGGCCAAGGCGTTGGGAACCGGCTTGAGTAGAGGCGTCAGAATGCGCGACATTGAAGTTGCACCCGCTGCGGCAGGTCCTCCCAAGGTCAGGCTGTATGGCGGAGCCGCGAAGATATACGATGCTCTGGGAGGCAAAAAGATTCTTCTTTCCCTTTCCCATTCAAGGGAACAAGCCATAGCCCACGCGATTATTTCTTGACTGGCCGGACAGACAAAATCACTTGACAACGACTAACGGAGTTTATATAATCAGCCTTGCCGCCGGCTCACCCTGTTGCTTCGGTGGCAAGGGCGTCATCTGCTTTCGAGGGCAGAGGTTCACGTGGCGCACTGTTTGCGTCTTTTTCCCGAGCTTGAAAGAGGCGCGCGAGGGCACCCCTTTGTGAACGACCGCAAGGCCCGCCACGAATACGTTGAAGTTTCGCCTTTGCGGCCGCGGATATGGAACAAGTTAACCGAGCAGCGCGTTGATGAATTCGCTCTGTCGGTGTGCGATCCGGTTGAGGAGATCAACATCTTAAGGAAATGCTCCGCGATCGATTCGATGGTGGTTGGGCGGAGGAACTGAAGGTGTTTTTCGAGTCATGTCGCGGACACGCCGGCATCGGCAGAGGCCAAGGTTCTATTAGAACCGACTGGAGAACTCAAAGAAGAGCGGAGGCGTCGTGAACGAATTGAAATTTGTCCACCTGAACGTCGAGAACAAGATAGCGAAGCTCACTGTTGATCACCCGCCCGCGAACGCGCTTAGTGGTCCCGTCCTTTCCGATATCAGTAATGCAATCGACTCGATCGCGAACGATCCGTCGGTAAAAGTTGTGATCATCACCGGGCAGGGTCGTTTTTTTATAGCCGGCGCCGATATCAATCAATTGGATAAGATTCAAAATGCCGCCGAGGGCGAGGCGCTCGCCGTTAACGGGCAGCGGGTATTGGACAAGATCGAACAGCTTGCGAAGCCGGTGATCTGCGCGGTGAACGGGATGGCGCTTGGCGGCGGCTGTGAGCTGGCGATGGCGTGTCATATTCGCATTGCGGCCGATGTCGCCAAGTTCGGACAGCCGGAAATCAATCTGGGAATCATTCCAGGGTTTGGCGGCACGCAGCGGCTCGCGCGAATCATTGGTCCGAGCAGAGCAACCGAGTTGATTCTTACCGGCGACATGATATCGGCCGAGGAAGCGTTGCGGTTGGGACTCGTGAATGCAGTGGCGCCGGCCGCGGAACTCGAGGAGAGTGTGCGGAAACTGGCGGAAAAAATCGCCTCGAAAAGCATGCCCGCAATTGGGGCGGCTCTTCGGGCGATTGGCGGCGGGCTGGACGTGCCTCTGGCGGACGGGCTGGCGCTCGAGGCAAATATTTTTGGTGAAATCTGCGAGACCGCTGATAAGAAGGAAGGTCTCCGCGCTTTCCTGGAGAAGCGCAAGGCAAATTTTCTGGATAGGTGAAAACCAGGCTTTCCGCGTGCAGTAAAGCATAAAGGAGGATGCTCATGAAAATCGTTGTCTTGGTGAAACAGGTTCCGGACACGGAAACAAAAGTCCAAGTGAAACCTGGTGAAACGGCTATCAGCACGGATGGTGTTACGTACGTTATCAATCCATACGACGAGTTCGCCATTGAAGAAGCCCTACGGATCAAAGAGGCAAAAGGCGGCGAAGTGACTCTTATTTCACTCGGATGGGACAAGGCGGCCGAAGCGCTGCGGACCGGACTGGCAATGGGCGCCGACAAGGCGGTCCACCTGAACGATCCCGCTTTTCTCGGCGGCGATGCGCACGCGACCGCGGTCGCTCTGGCCAAGGCGGTCAAAAAGATGGAATGCGACCTGCTTCTGTGCGGCAAGCAGGGCATAGATTATGATAATCATCAGGTGGGCGTCCGGGTGGCCGAGCTGTTGGGTGTTCCGCACGTTGCGGTGGTGACCAAGCTCGAGCTGCAGGACGGCAAAGCGGTTGCACATCGCGAGATCGAAGGCGGATCGGAAGTCGTCGAGGTCCCTCTGCCGGCGGTTATCACCTGCCAAAAAGGGCTGAACGAACCGCGCTACGCCTCGCTCAAGGGAATCATGCAGGCGAAGAAGAAACCGCTTGCGGCGCAGAAACCGGCCGATATCGATGCCTCCGCGGGCGAAGTCGGAAAAGCGGGGGCGAAACTTGAGGTAGTGAGCATGTCGATGCCTCCGGACAGGCCGGCCGGCCGCATTGTCCCGGGAGAGCCCGAGGATGCGGCGAAAGAAGTCGTGAAGCTTCTCAGGAATGAGGCAAAAGTAATCTGAACATGAACCGCCGGGTTTTTATACTGATCGTAAGGAGAAGAAAAGATGAGCGGAATATGGGTTTTTGCTGAATTGCGCGACGGCAAAATCATAAAAGTCGTCAATGAAATGCTTAATGCCGGCAAGGGGATCAGCGCGAAATTGGGCGAGAACGTGGCCGCTGTGCTGCTTGGCTCCGGTGTCGAGTCTCTTGCCAAAGACCTTGCCGGAATGGGCGCGAAAACGGTGTACCTCGCCGACGACGCGAAGCTGAAGGCATATACACCCGATGCGTATGCCAAAGTGGTCGTAGACCTTGTCAAACAGCATCAGCCGTCGGTCCTGCTTTTTGGGAATTCGGCGGTCGGGAAAGATCTCGCGCCTACCGTCGCGGCGAAGCTGGGTGTCGGTTTGGCTTCCGACTGCACCGGCGTCGAAGTCAACGACCAGAAAAAGCTGGTATTCACGCGCCCGGTCTATTCGGCCAAAGCCGTTATCAAAGTCTTTTGCAGGGACAACCCGCAGATGGCTACAATCCGGCCGAACGTGCTCCCGCCCGGTGAACTGGATGCGGGCGCCAGCCCGGAAGTGGCGAAGGCGCCGGTTGCGCTCTCGGACTCGGATATCCGGACAATCGTGCGCGATGTCGTTAAGAGCGCGGGCGGAAAAATAGAACTGACCGAGGCCAATGTGATCGTGGCCGGCGGGCGCGGCATGAAAGGCCCGGACGAGTTCAAAATCATCGAAGAACTGGCGAATGTTCTTGGGGCGGCGGTCGGCGCCTCACGCGCGGCAGTCGATGCCGGCTGGCGTGACCATCATGACCAGGTCGGCCAGACGGGAAAAGTAGTGAACCCGTCGCTGTACATCGCCTGCGGTATCTCGGGATCGATCCAGCACCTTGCCGGCATGAAGACCTCGAAGGTCATCGTCGCCGTCAATAAGGACCCCGAGGCCCCGATTTTCAAGGTGGCCAACTACGGCATCGTCGGCGACCTGTTCAAGGTCGTCCCGATCATGACCCGGGAATTCAAGAGCATGCTCGCGCAGTAAGACACCAAGAGCCGTTTCGGGGCCGGATCATCTCTGATCCGGCCCCGTTTTCTGTCCAAGGAGAAAGTCAATGTACAACGTGCTTCAACCGATCGACATCAACCAGTTGCGGTTGCCGAACCGGTTCATTCGTTCAGCCACTTACGAAGGATTGGCCACGGCTAAGGGAATGGCGACGGATGAACTGGCGCGGCTGTACGGAGAACTCGGCGCGGGGAGCCTGGGCCTTATTGTCGTCGGCTATGCCGCCGTCCAACCCAATGGCATAGGCGGTCCCGGAATGCTCGGCATCTGGTCGGATGAACACATCGCAGGCTTTGCGCGGCTGACACAGGCGGTCCATGAAAGCGGAGGGCTGGTTTGCGCTCAAATCGTGCATTGCGGGCGCCAAGCTTTTCCCGAGTTGATCGAAGGCCCGCCGGTGGGTCCCTCGGCAGTGCCGACGAAAAAGTTCGGCGCGACTCCTCGCGAGCTGACCCAACCGGAAATACAGAGGCTTGTGCTCGATTTTGGCGCGGCGGCCGCTCGCGCGAAGAAGGCCGGTTTTGACGCGGTCCAAATTCATTGCGCGCATGGATACCTTCTCAACCAGTTTCTCGCCCGGAATTCAAACAGGCGAACCGACGGGTACGGTGGCGATTTACCGGCGAGGGCACGAATCCTCTTTGAGACTTACGAGGAGATACGGCGCTCGGTCGGCGCCGGCTATCCTGTTCTTATCAAGCTTAATTGCAGGGACTTTGTCGAGGATGGTCTCGAACTCGATGAATCGATGTGGGTGGCGCGCAGATTGTCCGAAATGGGAATGGATGCAATCGAGATCAGCGGCGGCATCTGGGATACCACTCTCGAAGAAGGAAAATCGATCCAAAAGGGGATACCGCGGAAACGGCCGGAAGCATACTTTCTCCAGTATGCGCAACAGTTCGCCGGCGCTCTTTCTGTTCCCGTCATCACCGTCGGTGGAATCAGGTCTGTCGAAACGGCTGAATCGATTGTGGCCGAAGGTAAAGCAGCTATGGTCTCGCTTTGCCGGCCGCTGATTTGCGAGCCCCACCTGGTCAAGCGCTGGCTCGAGGGCGACCGCGCCCCCGCTCAGTGCGTCTCCTGCAACCGCTGCCTTGCCCTCACCGCCTCAAGAGGTTTGCAGTGTTTTAAGAAGAAGCCGGCTTCAGCGACAGCGGAAAGAGGATAACTTCTTCAGAACAATCCCCTTTCCCCGTTTCCGCCGCCTCTTTTGTTAAAGATATCTGTGAATTTCCCTCTTTCAGTATATTGTCGAAGAACGTTTTGTGTGATAAACTGATCTCGCGAGTGTTAATTTCTTTTGAGTTTCACGCGCGAAAGACGGATCACGACAGACCGACCTCCACACGGTCTGACTCCTTCAACTCCACCCGCAGGGCGCCGGCTCTTCCGGCGCCTTCATTTCATACAGTCTTCGAGTTCTTCTTGCAAATTGACAAATTAACTTGCTGATGATATAGTCCATCGCGCAAGGCAATTGAATGATTTTCAAAAGAACGTGGTCAATTCCAGAAAAATGGCGATGACTGCCATTGTTCTGGAGGCATCCCGAATGGCGGTTTGACAAGGAGTTCGGCACAAACTGAAGGAGGATTGAGAATGGGCACGCGGTTATCAGTTGCAGTGGGAATGATGCTGTTGGTATTGTCTTCGGCAACAAATGTTTTTGCACAGCTCTACGGCGAGGGGGTTGAGATTTACAAGGAACGGTCGGGCGTTTCGGTGGTTTATGACGGCGGGATCAACATAAGTGTAGAGGGAGAAGGCATCACCAGCCTCTTGCTCACGCATCCGAAGCTGGGGGCGCCGGTGACCATTTTGCAGAATACCGCGGGATTCGACGAAATTGAGTTTGACCGCGGCGAGGAATGGACAGCCTTCACCAAGCTCATCCCGAACGGGTCATATCAGCTCACGATCAAGTTGGGCGCACTAACCGTTAATCATCCTTTTGTAGTCGATTACAGCCTGATGCCTGCGGTTCCCACCATCACGAGCCCCACGGACGGCCAGGTATTGCCTGAGCCATCGTTGGTCGTCACCTGGAACAGTCCTCCGCCCGGGGTCGACGCCATCTACGTCAGTGTCGAATCGGATAATGGCGGCTGTGACTTTGAGAGTGGTTATTTGCCGCCCGGTTCCACCTATTACATAGTCCCCAGCAGTATTCTTGAACCGGGGCGCTCTTACGGGGTTGACGTGGAATTTACAAGGGGCGGAAACGGAGTCCTGTACTTCTCAGATCATGAAGTCGAATTCAGCATCGCTCCGTGATGGATGCGGAGGAATCATTTATCACTGGCAAGGGCGGGGCCGGCTCACCTAAGAGTCAAGCCGGCCTTTTGCTTTGATACCGAGTCTTTTGAGTAACAGTTCCATCGGACAAAAGCCGGTCAACGCGGATTGCGCCAGGTTCGCCGCGACAAATGCGGTAAAGATGAACCAGTAGCGGCTCACCAGCAGGCCGAGCGCCAAGCTGATCAAAATGAAGCAGCCGGCGATCAATCGGATCCAGTTTTCGAGATACATATGACTTCTCCGTTGCCGTGCTATGATGCCCTTCCGGTCGACCCGAAGACATCCATGTAATGCTCGACAACGGAGCGGATGGCATCCTGCGTTGCATACTGGAGCTGGAAAAAATGTTTGAGGTCGGGATCAGCAAGCTGGGCCCGGGTCGCCGCGAGCGCCGCATCGGCAAGATGCGTGTAGATGTTCACTTTGCTGATGCCGCGCCGGATGGATTCTCGAAAATCGGAGTCGCTGATGCCCGAGCCGCCGTGCAGGACGAGCGGCGTTTCTAACGCCATCCGGATCTCCGAGAGCCGCTCGAAATAGAGGTGCGGCTCGCCCTTGTAGTGGCCGTGCGCGGAACCGATCGCGACGGCTACCGCATCAACACCTGTCTCCTCGACATAACGCGCGGCTTCCTCAGGCTTGGTGAGCGTTGCCTTGACGCCCGAAATATCGCCATAATCCTCGCCCATGCCGACGTGTCCTATTTCGCCTTCAACACCCACGCCAGCCTTATGAGCCGCCTCGACAACCGCCCGCGTCCCCCGCACGTTTTCCTCAAATGGGAGCGCCGACGAATCCAACATCACATCCGTATAGCCGGCATCGATGCACTGCTGGCATTGATCGAGGCTGCGGCCATGATCGAGTGTGACCGCCACCGGGACGGCCGCCTCATTTGCCAGTTCCCGCAACATCGCCATGATCGCCCGCGGCGGAAGAAAGAGCGGACCGAGAATGAGCGGAGAATGCTTGTTGCCGGCGGCCTGCAGAATACCCATGAGACCATCCATGTTATGGAAGTTAAACTGGCCTACTGCGTATCCTTCCTTCTGAGCCGCCTTCAGAAGCGGAATCATCGAACTCAGCGCCATCGTTCACCTCTTGGCAATTTTGGATTTTAGATTTTGGAATGAAGCCTATCCTGCATGATGATCAGCAATTGACAGGAAATATTTTCTCTTTCCTCCGTGTTGATCGCGGGCTTTGCGCCGTCGCGGCTTTGCGCGAGACGATTCTTCTTGGCGTCTTGATGGTTAATGAATTTTCAAAAATTTCTCCACTTCTTCCCGCGTCGGAATACCGGTCCAGCCGGTTTGGGTGGCGCACATGATTGCGCCGGCGGCGTTGGCGAATTGAAGCGTTCGCTTGATCGGCCAGCCGCTGAT
Organism: Candidatus Abyssobacteria bacterium SURF_5; assembly: GCA_003598085.1. Classification (NCBI taxonomy): domain Bacteria; kingdom Pseudomonadati; phylum Candidatus Hydrogenedentota; class Candidatus Abyssobacteria; species Candidatus Abyssobacteria bacterium SURF_5. Next base: position 45,870 of record QZKU01000004.1, on the reverse strand, counting down.
GTGACCATACAGATACGCGCCGTGAAAAACGTCTCCGGCGCCGGTCGTATCGACCACCTCGACCGGGAAGCCTTTTGCATGTGCTACTTCAGAGTGCGTAACCGCGACGCTTCCCTCCGCCCCGAGTGTCACCACCGCGAGATCAAGTTTGTATTCATTCAACAGATACCTGCCTGCCTCGACCGGGTCTTCAGTTGCGCTCAGGCCGCAGGTAATTTCGCGCGCGGTGATGAAGATGTTCGTCATATGGAGCAATTCTTCGAGGCCCGGGTAAAGCGCATTTGCGTCGAGCGACACCGGTACGCCGGCTTTCTTTGCGATCTCGCAGGCAGCGAAAACCGCCGGGTTCGCAATATCAACGTGCAGCAACCGTGCCGATTGAATCGCCGCGCTGTCGATGACGTCGGCGGGAACGGTGAACGCGCAGCCCGGATAGAATGCGATCGAGCGCCGGCCGGTAAGGCTGTCAACCATCACAAAACTGAACGGTGAGCGTTCGTCCTCGATCAGGCGCACCGAGGTCATGTCGATGCCTTCGGCTTTCATTCCCTCCAAGGTGAAGCGCCCGTATTCGTCATCTCCGAGCATTCCCATGTATTTCGTTCTCATTCCAAGCCGCTGCAGCGCCGCGAGCGCTGTCGAGACGGTGCCGCCAAGATGCTTGCGGTAATCCAGCACGAGCACGTTCTCATCGATCTTTGGAATCGATGTTACGGTGATATTTACGTCCGAACAGGCGATCCCTACTCCGACAACATCAACTGGCATGCATTAACCCCCATGACTCATGGATTAGGAATAATTGCGCCTTCGGCGGCCGAGCGCGCCGAGGCGGCATACCGGGCCAGATATCCCTTCCTCACACGCTGCGCGGGAGATTTCCACTGTTTTGTCCGCTCAGCCATCTCTTCTTCGCTCACAAGCACATCGAGGCGGCGCGCCTCAACGTCAATTGAAATACGGTCGCCCGTCCGCACAAGCGCGATCGGCCCGCCATCGGCGGCCTCGGGCGAAAGATATCCGATGGACGGGCCGTTGCTGTAGCCGGAATATCTGCCGTCGGTGATCAGGTACACCTTCTCGCCCAGCCCGCTGAGCTCGAGCATCACGCGGAAATGCGCCATCTCGCGCATGCCGGGGCCGCCGCGAGGGCCCTCGTAGCGGATAATGATGACATCTCCCGCGCTGATTCCGCCCGAAAGCAGCGCCTGGGTAGCATCCTCCTCGGAATCAAAAACGTGAGCGGGTCCCTCAAATTTCCACAGTGATTCAGAGACGGCCACCTGTTTGATTACTGCGCCGCGCGGCGCAAGAGTTCCCTTGAGAACCGCTATGCCGCCATAATGATGAACCGGCCTGTCAAGCGGACGAATAACTTCGTCATCAAAGACTTCCGCATGCTGCAGATTTTCGCCGACTGTTTTGCCGGTCACCGTGACGGCGCCTTTTTGCAGGCTCGCCTCGAGCCGCTTCATCACGCCCGGGATTCCACCCGCTCGCTCCAAATCGGATAGAAAATACGGGCCGGACGGTTCAATGTTGCACAGGTGCGGCGTCCGGCGCGACATCTCGTCGAACATGTCCATGTCAATATGAATGCCTGCCTCATGCGCAATTGCCGGGATATGCAGAACCGTATTGAGCGAGCCGCCAATCGCCATGTTCACTCGCAGCATGTTCTCAAACGCGGCTTCGGTGAGAATCTTTGATGGTGTCAATCCTGCCTTCAACAGCTCCATGACGCGGACGCCCGCCTCAACCGCCAGGCGGTCCTTCTTCGCAGTAGTGGCGTGGGCGGTCCCGTCGCCCGGAAGTGACAATCCAACCGCTTCTGTCAGGCATGCCATTGTGTTGGCCGTGCCCATTCCCCAGCACGCACCCGCGCACGGATAGATGCACCGGGTCATTTCCTCAAGCTGTTCTTCCGAAAACTCGCCGCGCCCCCAGCGTCCGGCCACCTCCGGCATCGCGGAAACCGAGAAATTCAGGTCAAAGCGCGGCCAGTGACCGGGGAACATCGGCCCGCCGGCAACGAGGATGGCGGGAATATCAATCCGGGCCGCGGCCATCAACAGGCCGGGAATGATTTTGTCGCACGAGCCGATCAGCACCATCGCGTCAAAGGCGTGCGCGTGAATGTTGAGCTCGATCGAATCAGCAATTATCTCGCGGCTGGGCAAAACGTAGCGCATGCCGGCATGGCCGTTGGCAAGCCCATCGCACAGACTGATGGTGTTGAACTCCATCGGCATGCCGCCCGCCATCAGGACGCCCTCCTTCACCTTTTCCGCAAGCCGCCTCAGATGCATGTGCCCTGGGTGAATCTCATTCCATGTGTTGGCTACGGCGATGAGCGGCTTGTCCATCTGCTCCTTGGTGAAGCCTACCGTGTAGAGCAGCGCCCTTCGGAATCGACTGAGCGGGTCGGAACCGGTATAAATATGACTGCTGGTCTTCTTATCTTCCATCGCAACCTCCTTCATCGCAAATTGCTCCGAAACGAATATGCCTGTTTTCTTCTGTGGAAGAACCAATACCTCTGAGATGGATTTGCATGAAAATTTCACTCGTCAAGGCGTGCCGCCGCTCGGGCGCCCGGCGCAAAAATCTGTACGACCGCGATTCCAATCGTTACAAAGAACATGCCGAGCGCCATCGCCGGCGTTATCATTTCCCCGAGGAAAACCGCCGAAAAGATGCCGATCTGGATGATCATCGAATCCTGGAAAACAATTAACTCGAATGGGCCGAGCACCCTCATGGTGTGGTTGTAAAGCGCAAAACCGAACGCGGTATTTACCGTTGCCAGATACGCGAGCCACATCGCTTGCCATATGGTCGGGATGTAGGCGCCGTCATGAGCCAGCGCCGCGATCAGAAGAAGCGAGCTTCCCGCGAGCATGGATACAGCCGTCAGCCTGAGTGAAGAGACACGAGTATGGCTCAGGGTGCGATGCGTAAGAATGACGGCGAGCGCCCATGTTGAAGAAGAGATGACATTGAGTCCGATTCCGAGAAGGCGCACGCTCTGCAAGCGCAGCGGGAAGTATGAATACAGCCCGAGGAGAACAAGAGCCAACCCGCTGAGCTGGACCGGACGCGGGAGCCGTCTTTCCAGCGCAAGAGTAAAAAGGACGACCGCAATCGGCGCCCACGTCATGCTCACCAGACCGGAATCGGACGCAGTCAAAATCGAAAGCGCAATCATGTGGATGCCCTGGGCTCCATACATGAAGAGCCCGACGGCAGCAAGGACAGCCAAAAGAGAAAGGGAGGATTCTGCGCCAGCCACTTCATTCTCTTTCTGCCGAAGCCATCCATTGCCGCTGTTCAGCCAGAGAGCGGCCGCCAGGACGAGTGCTGCCGCAAAGTACCGATATCCTGCCAGCGTCAGAGGAGGCATTCCTTGATTCAGGAGAATCTTGTGGATGGGGAATGACGAAGACCACAGCAGCGTCACAACCAACATTTGCCCGAGCGCGGCCACGTGCAGCCGGCGTTGCCGCCTCTCAATTTCAAGATATCGCGTATGCATTCCTTGAACGAACAACCTCCTTCAAAACAGAGAGATTATAACATACTGCGGGGACTGAAGCGGTCGAATATTTTTGCCGAGCAGGGGAGTGTTAAGCCATCTGGGAGATTATAACTTGACACTCGCAATTACCAAAAAGGCGCGCCGGAGATCGATACAGCTTGAGAGCCAAAGATATCATGGGTGGCCCAGTGCGCGAGGTGCTTCTCACGCAGTTCCTCTTCCCGCACCAGACCCACAATTTGGGGGTCGCCGGAAGGCGATTGTGAATTAGATTCATAAAAAAAATGTTAATCAGTAAGTCCTTGATTTTCCGAAAGTTGCGCCCTTTTTCGAGGCGGAAGTCGAAATTTTGTGCTTGACAAAGCCACTGCCATGTGGTAATTTATGGGCAACGTACGCAGTAATACTGTTTACTTTGTAAATGATCGTGCAGCATGACCCCGATCACAAAAAATAAGCCAGCCCACAAGCAGAAGCTCCTCAAGATGCACGAGCTCTCCAGACTTACCGGCGTACCGCCCGGCACCATTCGGTATTATATCAACGAAGGCCTCCTTCCGAGGCCGCTCAAGACGCATCGCAACATGGCCTACTACGACCAGAGCTATGTGCAGCGTATCCGATTGATTCGTGAGCTGCAAGAGAAGCGTTACTTCCCCCTGAGCATCATCAAGCAAATTCTCGAGCAAGGCGAAAGCTCGATGGACACTCAGGAAATCAAGACGATTCTGGAACTCGAGGGAAGGCTTTTCAAGAATATCTCCACCCTGCCAAAGTTTGATCCACCCGACCTGAAAGCTCTGTGTGAGCTGACGGGTGTCTCGAAGGAAGAGGTGCTGGAGATGGAGCGGGTGGGCATCATCTGGCGCAAATTGGATGGCCGCTTTGACGAGGATTCGGTAAGGATTATCGAGATTCTGAGGAAGCTACGCGATGCCGGTTACACGGAGGAAGCGGGATTCAATTCCGAGTTCATCAAGATATATGTCGACCTGATCGAGGTTCTCGCGCGGCAGGAAGTGCGGTTCTTTTCGAAAACGGTAACCGGCAGGATGTCTCCCGATGAGATGGTGAATATGGCGGAGAACGGCATCAATCTGCTCAACACCCTAATCGGCTTGCTTCGCAAACGGATGATTTTAAAAATCGGCCGCGAGCTCGACCCTCAACGACAGCTATAGAGCTTAGACTCGCGCTTTGGCCGTCAAGGAGATGAGTGGTTATGGAAGCCGGCTCAACTGCTGGTGATAAAGTGAGAGCGATGTCAGAAGGGCTCAGCAGGCGCGAACTCTTGCACAAGAGCCTTTCGGTTATCGGTTGGGGCTCGCTTTTTGCTCTTTCCGGTGCGGGCGCCATCCAGACCGTTCGTTTCTTTTCTCCCACCGTAGTATTCCATCCCCCGAGCATATTTGAAATCGGCACTATAGATAATTTTTCGTCAGGCGCCGATCCCGACGCGTACGGCGTCGTTTTCGTGGAACCGCGGTGGAAGACGGAGCAACGGTTTTTTGTTATTCGCGAGGCCTCACGCATCTATGCGCTCTTTGCGCGCTGCACGCATCTGGGATGTACGGTCAACTGGTTTCCCGGTCTCGGCATCTACAAATGTCCCTGCCATGGAAGCCAGTTTTATTCAAACGGCGTCAATTTCGCCGGACCCGCTCCTCGTCCGCTCGACCGGCTGAAAATTTCTCAGAATACCCGCGGCAATCTCGTTGTCGACACGAGTCAGATTTTCACAATTGAAGAATTTGAAAAGCAGGAAGTATTCATTAAGGTATGATTGTTGCCGGAGGACGACCGGTCGTGGCGCGGAGACGTCAGGTTGCTTGTATCGGTGATTTGTGCACGGGATGTGCGGGCTCTCCCGTTTGCGCCATGTTCTGTCCGACCGACGGAGCTCTCGAACTTGTGGATGATGACAGCAGCTTCCTCTTCAAAAGGATGCGGGTCAACCCGGAAAAATGCATCGGATGCCGCAACTGTGTCACGCGCGGACCTCTCGGCGCCTATATTGAAGGATGTCCATGGAATGCCATCACTATGGTTCCTTTGAGTGACGGAGAGCCATGAAGGCGATCATCTTTGAAGAAATCAATCAAGTCGCCGTCGCAGATGTCGAAAAACCCTCAATCGAGCATCCCGATGACGCCATTGTAAAAGTAACTCTGTCCAGCATATGCGGGAGCGACATTCACATGATTCACGGCGCCGCTCCGATGATGCCGGGCACTATCCTCGGCCACGAATTTGTGGGTGTGGTGGAAGAATGCGGCGAGGGCATTGACGGATTTGCCCCCGGTGACCGCGTGGCGGTCGCGTGCACAGTGCAGTGCGGCAAGTGCGAGATGTGCCAAAAAGGGCTGGCGGCCAAATGCAAAAAAGGAGGCGTTTTTGGCTGTGGTCCTTTCCTTGGAAACTTCGACGGAGCGCAAGCCGAGTATATTCGCGTGCCTTACGCCCAACTTGGGATGCACAAGATTCCACCTTCGCTGTCGGACGAGCAAGTGTTGCTGGTGGGAGACATCCTTTCGACCGGATATTTCGGCGTCATTAACGGGAAAATCTGTCCGGGCGACAGCGTCGTTGTCTTCGGAGCCGGGCCGGTAGGCCTCTGCGCGATTGCATGCGCGACTTTATTCAGCCCCGCAAAATTGATCGCGGTCGACCCCATTCCCGGCCGTCTCAAAGTGGCCAGAGCCCTTGGAGCCACGCATACAATCGACCCGGGCAAAAAGGATGTTATTCATGAGATACAGGAACTAACGGGAGGCGCCCCGCGTGATATCCTGGAGCAGGTGAAAAGCCGATGCGGCGCCGATGTTGTAATCGAAGCCGTGGGGATAAAATCGACCTTTGACGCCTGTTTCCAGGCTGTCAGACCCGGCGGCAACGTGTCGATCATCGGCATTTTCGAGGATCCGCAGGAACTCATGATGCCGCAGCTCTCGATCAAGAACATCGGGGTCAGCATGGGGCTTGTCAATGTGGTTCACATGGACCGGCTCCTCAGGCTAATAGAAGCAGGCCTGCTGGACGCGACCCCCCTGATTACACACAGGATGTCATTGGAGGAGGGAGTCAAGGGTTACGAGATGTTCCAGAAACGTTCGGATGATGTGATCAAGATTGCCTTGACGCCTTGATCGGTTGGTCGCCCGGGGATGCGGCCGAAGCATTGGGTAAGGAGGTTCTTATGTCGGACTTCAGGTTCACGAGGCGCCGTTTTCTGCAGATAACCGGCACGACCGCGCTGGCGCTCTCGCTCGATTCACTCGGCTTCCTGGGAGGAACCGCGCACGCGACGGAGAAGGTGTTTCAAGAATGGAAGTACAGCGGCTGGGAAAAGCTGCATCGTGATGAGTGGAAATGGGACAAGGTGACTTACGGAACACACCTGGTGGATTGTTATCCCGGCAATTGCCTGTGGCGCGTATACACCAAAGACGGGATCGTGTGGCGCGAAGAACAAGCGGGAAAATATCCCGTTGTTGATGCGACCGGTCCTGATTGGAACCCGCGCGGCTGCCAGAAAGGCTGTTCTTACAGCAATATGATGTACAATCCCGACCGCGTCAAGTACCCCATGAAGCGAGTTGGCGAACGGGGCGAGGGAAAGTGGAAGCGGATATCATGGGATGAGGCGATCAACGAGGTGGCCACCCAGTTGGTTGACGCCATTCAGGCCAATGGAACCGAATCCATCGTGTACGAGCCGGGTCCTGGCAACGGAGGCTGGATTCATCTGATCACGATGTTCCGCTTTTTCAGCGGTCTCGGGGCAACGGAACTCGACCTGAACTCGACTATCGGCGACTTCAATAAAGGCGTGTACGAAACGTTCGGCAAATTCCAGTTCTGCGACTCTGTTGACGGCTGGTTTTTCGGGAAACTGCTGCTGATCTGGCATATGAACCCGGTGTACACGCGCATTCCCTCGTACCACTTCATTTCCGAGGCCCGCTACAACGGCTCGGAAGTGATCACCATAGCTCCCGACTATTCGCCATCGGCCGTACATGCCGACGAATGGATTCCTATCGAGTTTGGCGCCGATGCGGCTCTGGGACTGGCTCTTGCGCAGCAGCTTATTTCTCAGGGTAAATACGACAAGGCATTCATCAAGGAGCAAACGGACCTCGGAATGCTTGTCAGGTCGGACACCAAAAAGTTTCTCCGCGAAACCGACATGACCGGCAGCGGTTGGGAAGACCAGATGTATTTCTGGGATACCAAGACGAATGCGCCGGTGAAGGCGCCGCGCGAGACGCTTGCGCTCCCATGCGATCCCGCTCTTGAAGGCCGGTATACCGTCACTCTCAATAACGGGCAGAAGGTGGAAGTGCGGCCGGTCTTCGATCTCCTCAAAGAAGAATTGGAGAGAGATTACAAGCCGGAGCAGGTCTCGAAAATGACCGGCGTCAATGCCGATACCATCCGCGGCCTCGCGGAAAAAGCGTGGAGAGCACGCGGCCACGTGCAGGTGCTGGTGGGCTGGAATTCTTCCAAGTATTATCATGGCGATCTGATGGAGCGCGCCATGTGCCTGCTGCTGGCGCTGACGGGCAGCATCGGCAACAAGGGGAGCGGCATCCGCGGCTGGAGCGAATCGCTCTTTGACGGCGCGACCGCTCTCATGATCCGCGAACGGAGAGGGCTTAGTTCTCTGTGGCAGTTCGGCGAGTCGCGGGTGGATAAATTCATGCTGAAGGCGAAGGATCCGTCGTTGACTGACGAGATGATCCAGCGCGAAATGGAGCGAACGGCGGACCGAGAGCGCCTCGGAATGGTCCCGCCGGTTTTCCTTTACTACTACCATTCCGGCTATAAGGATACTTGGGACCGGAAGGACTGGCACTGCCCCACGATGAAACGCAGCTTCGCCGAGTACTTCAACGAGGCGGTCGCGAAAGGCTGGTGGGACGGGTTAATCAGACCGGCAAAAGATCAGAAACCGCTTGTTTACTGCTATCAGGGGACCAGCCCGGCGCGGAAAAACCGCGGCTGGCTGACCAATATCTACCCAAGTTTGTGGAAACAGTACAAGTTTATATTTGCCGTCGAGACACGCTGGAGCACGACCGCTCTCATGAGCGATATGATCTTGCCCGGCGCCGGATTCTATGAGAAAACCGACACGCGATTCCCGACCCCCCACGTCCCCTGGCTCACGCTGACGGAACGGGCGGTGAAACCATTCGGCGAGGGGAAAGAGGAATGGGAGGTCGGCCGCCTCCTGGCCGTCAAGGTGCAGGAAATCTGTGGAAAACGGGGAATCAAAGAGTTTAAGACCCGAACCGGCACCACGCTCGACATGACAAAGCTTGTGGAACGGCAGACGCTGCAGAGAAATTCCGCCGACGAAACGCTCGATGATGCGCTTCAACTGAGCGCGACGCTCGGTACTCTGCCCGAAGGCACAAACCTTCAGTCCCTCCGCAAGGACGGCATCGTTCGCTTCACGAGCGTCTCGAAGCTCGACGTCATCGCGATGCACCTCATGACCGATATTAAGCCGGACGAGCCGATCGTGCCGCTTACATATCATACCGGGCCAAAAAAGATACCGTATCCGACCTACAACCGGAGGATCACCTTCTATATCGATCACGACTGGTTCATCGAGGCAGGAGAACAGCTCCCGGTCCACAAGGACAACCCGAATATGGGCGGCAACTACCCGCTGCGCATGACCAGCGGCCACCAGCGGTGGAGCGTTCACTCGATCTGGATTACCGACGATGTGCTCGCTCGCACCCATCAGGGGCGACCATTCATGTTCATGAACACCGAGGACGCCAAAAAACGGGGGATTGAGGACGGCGACCTGGTTCGCGTTTTCAATGATTTCGATGATTTCAAGGTCCATGTCAAGGTCACTTCGGCTGCTCGCTCGCAAAACGATTTGCAGCCGGGGCAGGTGATCATTTACCATGCCTGGGAGCCGTACCAGTTCGAGAAGTGGAAGAGTTATGACGCGGCCATACCCGGTATGATAAAATGGCTGGACTTGGCGGCTGGATACGGTCACCTCAACTACTACCGGTGGAATTGGTGTACTCAACCTGTTGACCGGGCGGTGACGGTTGAGGTTCAAAAGGCATAGGAGCGGCATGTAACGAAGGGGGACACACATTATGGCTGAAAATGCGACGACAACTGCTGATAAGATCGTGGCGGCGAAGGTGACGGCCACCAAAGATGAATTGCTCAAGCTGGATTCGCCTGTATGGAAAAGCGCGAACGAATATGTTTTGGAAACGGCGGCCACTCCGCTCGCAAACCAGCCGTCTCCTTATATCAAGGCGACGCGCGATGAAAAGGACATCGGGAAAATACCGCAAGTAAGGCTTAAAACCCTCCATAACGGGAAAGAGATATTCTTCCGTTTGAACTGGAAAAGCGAAAACCAGAACCTCCAAATCGGCGATCTGGATACGTTTCCCGACGGAGTTTCGCTCCTCTTCCCAATGCGCGACGACATTGAGACGCCGATCAAAGAAATGGGAACCAAAGACGCTCCCACCAATTCCTGGTACTGGCGCGCCGACTTCGATAATAAGCCGAAGAATCAGATTGCTCAAGGTCTTTCCACCAGTCTGTACACCGAAAAAAGTTCCATTATGGCGAATTCCGGCTGGAAGAACGGCGAATGGACGGTCGTCATGAGCCGTGCTTTCACGGTTCCCGAGGACTCAATCAAACTGGCCGCCGGAATGAAAAAACAGATTGGTGTCGCCGCCTGGGAAGGAGCGGCCGGCGAGCGAGGCGGCGTAAAAGCCTTCTCAAAGGAATGGCGGGATATTCAGCTTGCATAATGGATGATTTGGCTTCAATCCTTCAGATAGAGGAGAATAAACATGGCAGTACTGGAACCGACACAGGAAGATAAGCAGCGACAAGAGGAACTTTCGAAGGAATTTCTGGCGATCAAGGATGAATTGCGCCGCACCAAGCGCCAGCTCGCCATGGTGATGGACCTCAACAAGTGCATCGGCTGTCAGCTCTGCAGCATGGCGTGCAAGAACACGTGGACGAAAAAAGAAGGCCGGGAGTACATGTGGTGGAACACCGTCAATACCATGCCCGGCAAAGGAACACCGAAGGATTTCGAGAAGAGCGGCGGCGGCTACAAAGTGCTTTTCGAGGGGCGCGTGCGCGAGCCTATCCGCGGCAAACTGCCTACTCGAAAGGAATTCGGAGACCTGTGGACCTTCAATCACGACGAGATCCTGAATACCAAATGGGGGCAAGTGACGCTGTCCGCCAAGAACAGCGATGGCACTACTCCAGAATGGTCAATGAACTGGGACGAAGATCAGGGCGCTGTCGGCATCAACTATCCCAACAGCTTCTTCTTCTATCTTCCCAGAATCTGCAACCACTGCACATATCCGCCGTGCATCGACGCCTGCCCCCGCCACGCAATTTATAAGCGCGAAGAGGACGGGATCGTGCTTATCGACCAGGATCGCTGCAAGGGATACCGCTTCTGCCTGGAGGCGTGCCCGTATAAGAAGATTTACTTCAACTTTGAGAAGTTGACCAGTCAAAAATGCATCTTCTGCTACCCGCGCATCGAGAAGGGCGTGGCCAATGCGTGCGTGCGCCAATGCACCGGACGCGTTCGTTTTGTCGATTATCTCGATAATGAACAGGGACCGATATACCAGCTCGTGAAGAAGTGGAAAGTGGCCCTGCCGCTGTTCCCGAAGTTCGGGACCGAACCGAACGTGTATTATGTGCCGCCGCTTGCTCCGCCCCGGCTCGACGATACGGGCAAAATCGATACCTCAAAGCCGCGCATCCCGCTGCGATATCTGGTGGACCTGTTCGGCCCGGAAGTCGAGCAGTCGCTGAAGCTGCTTCAGCAGGAAATGCAGAGAACGCGGGATGGAGAGAAATCGGAACTGATGGAAATCCTGATCGCGAAGCGGTGGGAAAAGATGTTCGGGCCGTTCAACAAGGACCCGATGAATTCGATGTACACATAAGCATTTTTGCTGAAAGGGTAGCATGAAGCCTATCGTCGAACTCGATAACATCAAGGGCGTCGAGCAGACGGAACGCGCGCGCAGAAGCCAGATGTACCGATTCCTCGCCGAATCGTTTCGGTACCCCGAAACGGAATTTCTGAAGATGGTGAAGGACGGCGAGTATCTGAAGTATGTACTTGCGCTTCTGCATGATCTCCCGTACGAAGTGGCTGTGGAGGAAGGGGCGCTTTCCGGCCAACTGCTGAAAAACGTGTCACAGGAGGATTTCGAAGCCGAATTCGTTCGCGTTTTTGACGCAGGCCCGGGAGGACCTCCCTGCCCTCTCTATGAAGGGAAATATGCCGGCAACAGAATGGGCAATATGGAGGAACTGGTACGCTTCTACAACAACTTCGGTCTCAGCGTCGCTGAAGCGCCGGAACGCGAACTCCCGGACCATGTGACAACCCAACTCGAGTTCATGCATTACCTGACATTTAAAGAAGTCATAGCGTTGCAGAGAAACGAGGACATCACGCCTTACGTGTTCGCCGAAATCGATTTCCTCAAGCGCCACCCGGCCAGATGGTTGCCGGAGCTTCATCGGAAAGCCGAGAAGGTTTTGGCGTCGCGCAAGGTGCCGAACCTGTGCGAGGCGGCGGTCTCCTTTTATTGCGGCGTTATCGGCTTGGCCGCTAACGTATGCGCCGGAGATTTGCAGCATCTCCAGCGGTTGCATCCAGACCGGAATTGAAGTGAGGGGGTCAGGCTTTGGCAGATGACATAAGCCTTCCTTTAGACTGAATTTTCTCGGCGAATCCGCTTATGTCATGCGTCAAGGTCTGGCCCCGTAATGCATATGGGAAGCATATCCAAAAAGATCACCGAGAGCCAAATATGGCGCTCGGTCTTCAGGCACCGATTTTCTGATACTCCCCGCAACCGGGTGCTGACGGTCGTCTCCAACTTTTTCCTTCATGTGCATCCGCCGAAAGTGAGAAGGATAGGCCTGAAAATCAGGCACACCTTTTGCCTCGGGGGCCTGACGTTCTTCATGTTTTTGGTGGAGACGATCACCGGCGTGCTTCTCATGTTCTATTATCGCCCGACGGTCGAATATGCGTATCTCGACATGCGCTTGCTCGAACACGTGGTGAAGTTCGGCCTCGTCATGCGCAATCTGCACCGGTGGGCGGCCCACGCCATGGTCATCCTGGTGATGATGCATATGCTGAGGGTCTTCCTCACCGGCTCGTATCGTCCGCCGCGGGAATTCAACTGGGTGGTCGGCGTTTTCCTCCTGGTGTTGACGCTTCTGCTCAGTTTTACCGGTTATCTCCTCCCGTGGGACCAACTCTCGTTCTGGGCGATCACCGTCGGCACGAGAATGGCCGGGGCTACTCCTCTGCTGGGCTCCGAAGGACCCTTCCACCAATTGCTCGGTATCGGACCCGAGAACGACGTGAAGTACTTGCTGCTCGGAGACACGATGGTAGGAGAAAACGCTCTTCTGCGGTTCTACGTGCTGCATTGCATCCTGCTGCCGCTGGCGGCAGTGGTATTGATGTTCGTTCACTTCTGGCGGGTGAGGAAAGACGGAGGGATTTCACACCCGCTCTAGATGAGGATTCTATGGACCTCTCTGTCAAAGCCGGTTCTGCTGAAGTGGCGCAAGATGAGTTTGAGTTCGTGATTCCTCATCTGGTGATGAAGGAATTTATCGCCGCCATCATCGCTTCAGTCATTCTGCTCGTATGGTCGATGCTGCAGAACGCTCCTCTCCTCAGCATTGCGGACCCGAACAAGACTGAAAATCCGGCGAAAGCTCCCTGGTACTTTGTCGGGTTGCAGGAATTACTCGTATACTTCGATCCGTGGATCGCCGGAGTTGTCATTCCCACTCTCATTATCCTCGGGCTCGTCCTCATTCCTTATATTGACGTCAGCACGACGGCAATCGGCAAGTACTCATTTTCCGAACGCCGAGCGGCCATAATCACCTATGTGTTCGGGTTTGGGATGTGGTTCGTCCTGATCCTGATCGGCCAGTTCCTGCGCGGACCCAACTGGCAGTTTTATTGGCTGTGGGAGGATTGGTCGGTCGCAAAAAGCGCGGAAGAGACGCTGGTCAATATGCCTCAGTGGGCCGGCATCGCCTTTCTTGCAACGTATATAACAATTGGGCTGGCGCTGCCGGCAGTCCTTATGAAGGGCATCTTCCGCCGCATGGGAGCGGTGAGATACCTCATCGCTTTCACGCTTGTGCTCTTGATGTACGGCGTACCGATCAAGATACTTTTGCGCCTCGCCTTCAATATCAGGTACATTGTGACCACGCCATGGTTCAATATCTGAAGAAGAAATGAATATCATCAGGGCGAAATTTTCGAGCCGCCTGGTCTTCTCAGCGGCCATTCTGGTTTTTGCCGTTTTGACGGTGCGCGTTTTCCAGCACGAGAACTCGCGCGAATGGGCGGCATATCAGCGAGAATTTCAGAAGCTGTCGGAGCAGAAGCTGCTTGAGCAAATAGCCGCGTCCGCTCAGGCCGGGGACTCGGCTGAGACAGAGAAATGGGAGAAGCAGTTGCGCGAGGCCCGGTCCATGCGGCCGCATCTTCGCCAGGTGTTCCTGCCGGATGCGAATGTGCGCGATCTCTGCACGAGCTGCCATCTCGGCATCGATAATCCCCTGTTCGCCGATGCGCCCGAGCCGTTTAAAGCTCATCCGGGGAAAATGCTTGACCTGCATAAGGCGGATAAATTTGGCTGTACTGTCTGTCATCATGGGCAGGGCGTGGGGACAACCGCATTCGCTGCCCATGGATATGAAGAGACCTGGTACAATCCGCTCATCCCGCATCAATATCTTCAGGCGCCTTGCATCGGCTGCCATGAGACTTCATACGGACTGGAAGGGGCCGAGCAGTTTGAACTCGGCAGACTCGCCTTTCAAAAATATGGTTGCTACGACTGCCACAGTGCGCGCGGATTCGAAGATCTTCCCAAATTCGCGCCAATTCTCGACGGATTTAAGGAGAAGCTGGCGGACGAACGATGGATGCTGAGTTGGTTGAAAACTCCCGAAAAAATGCGGCCGCGCACTCTCATGCCGACCTTTACGCTTTCGGATGACGAAATTCGCGACATTGCGGCCTATGCGCTCTCTTTGAAATCCGATAAGGAATATCCGAAGGTTGATCTGTCACCTGCGTCCGCCAAAGAGGGTGAGACCCTGTTTACCGACCTCGGATGTAAAGCCTGCCATTCCGAAAAGCGGGAGGAGGATTCGCTGACGAGACGCATTCCGAATCTGTCGGACGCCGGAATCAAATTGAATGGGAACTGGGTGTTCGAGTATTTGAAGGATCCCAAGGCGTACAACCCCGACACGCGTATGCCCAAGCTCGACATCACCGATAGCGACCGGCTCAACCTCACCGCATATCTTATGACTCTGAAGGATAATGCCGAGCTTGTGCGCTCGGAGCCGCTGAAAACAGACGGGGCGTCAGTGGAAAACGGAGGCAAACTGGTTCAACTTCAGGGTTGCTACGGCTGTCACAAGATGAAGGACTTCGACAGATCTCCGCTTCCCGGCGTCGAGGTGGCCGAGGTCGCGAAGAAAACGCTCGACGAACTCCCGTTCGGAAATTCACAGGTTCCTACGACCAAATGGGACTGGATTCTCAATAAGATAAAGGAACCGAAGATTTACGAGACGGTCGATATGCCGTTGAAAATGCCGAAGTTTAACTTTGAAGAAGGCGAAATTGAATCACTCACCATTTTCTATTTCTCCAACACGGTTTTTCAGCTTCCGCAGAAATATATGCTGGCGGCCGCAGAGGCCCAGCGGCGCGGACAGGCGGGGGAATGGGAAGTCACCGAAAACCATTGCCGCGGCTGTCATATGTTTGAGGAGAACGTCAAACCGCGCATCGATCAGTTCATCGGACTCAAGACGTACGTGCCGCCCCGGCTCGTCGGCGAAGGAGAGAAGGTTCAGCCCCAATGGGCTTTTCAATACCTGACGAAACCCGTTCCCATGCGGCCGTGGCTGAAGATGAGGATGCCGACTTTTTCCTTTTCGTATGAACAAGTGCAAGATATGATTGATTATTTTTCGGTGAAGTCTTCTTCTGCTGAGGACGCTCGCGTGCCGTACGTGCTGATTCCGCAGAAAGAGGAAATGCCACAACTCGATCGGGATATGGGCGAGTATCGGGTGGTGGCCGACAAGTGTATGCAGTGCCACCCGATCTCTCTTGAAGGAGGTCTGCCGGAGGACGTCAAGCTTGAGGACCTCTCGATTAACCTCATGCTCTCGAAGACGAGGCTGCGCTTCGAGTGGATCAAGAACTTCCTTCGCAACCCGGACAAATATGCGGGTGCGGGCACGAAAATGCCATACGTTTACTACACCCCGGAAGGCGCCCAGAGGGTCTCTGACGCCGAAATGTGGATCGACCTCGTCTCCAAATACCTGATGATTATGGACAAAATACCGGAGAAACCGCCGGAGGCCGAGGAGGAGCAGAAAGAAGAGATCGACTGGACCCAGATGGACTATTAGAGAAAAGAGGTAGGGGAAGAAATCAGTTGGGGGCAAAAAATGAGAAAGCAGAAACTGTGGAAGTGCCGGTTTTGCGCAATTCTTTTCGTGGTCCTTCTGTCGGCGCCGGCTTGGGCGGCGACCAGCGTCAGCCGCAATATCGAGAAGGACACTATCTGGTTTGCCAGGAAGAGCCCATACCAAATAACGAACGACATCAAGTTGATTGAAGGCGCAACGCTGGAAATCGAACCCGGCGTCATTGTTGAATTTTACCCCGAGAAATCTCTCGAGATAAACGGAAGCCTCCGGGCTGTAGGGACGCCGGCGAAACCTATTCTGTTTACCGCACATACCGAAACGCCCTGGGGAAACGTCTCATTTACCGACTTCAGCACTGATGCCGCCTTCTCCGAGTCCGGCGCCTATTCAGCCGGCTGCATCCTGAGCAATTGTATTGTCGAAAAAGGGGGAGGCCTCTTCATCAGGTTCGGCGCCCCCTTTATTACCCAGTGCGAAATCCGTAATAACGTCTCCAGCGGGATTCGGGTGGAATTCGGCGCACCGACTATCATGGGCAACCGCATCTATGGGAATTCCACCGAACATGACCCGGCTTCCGGCAACGGAGGAGGCATCATTAGTTACTCCGACAGGAATGTCCGAATCGCCGACAATATCATCTACAACAACATCTCCGACGGCGGTCGTGACGGCGGCGGCGGGATTTATGCTTACGCCGCGGACGGCGGAACTGCGCACATCATGAACAATGTGATCTTCGGCAACAGCAGTTCACGCTTCGGGGGCGGAATCTACGCCTACAAAGCGATTTTGAACGGGAACACCGTTATCAATAATAAAGCCATATTGCGTGGCGGCGGAATTTATGCGGTCGAATCCGAAGTGGCCGACAACCTTGTGCAGGGAAATTCAGCGGAGCGCGGCGCCGGCATTTTCTCCGAGAATGCCAGCATCAAATCGAACAGCATTATTCGCAATAAGGCCGCCCGCATCGAAGGAGGGGGTTTGCATTATTTCGGCTCCGGCCCCATTGAGGATAACTGTATCGCCGCAAACAGCGCCGATGGAGATGAAGGTTGCGGCGGCATTTATGTTTCAGGCAATCCGCTTATCCGCGGCAATAATATCCTGGGCAACGAAGGCTACGCTCTTTATATAGCCAATGTGTCCGATGCGCCCGATGTCGTCGCTACCGAAAATTATTGGGGCACTTCTTCCGAAGACTCGATCCTTCGGGTGACCTATGATTGGATCGACAACGAATCCAATGGATTGGCCATTTACAAGCCGTTCATGCTCGAACAGCGCCCACAGCCGCCCATGCTGCCGCCTTTCCACGTACGCGCGGCCTCGCGAGACGGCGGAATCGAATTGACGTGGGAAGAATCGCCCGGCGCAAACTTCACCGGCCACAGGATCTATATCAGCTCGGAGAGCGGGTATCCATATGATACGGTTTTACAGACAGGTTCTGAAAAGTCGTTTCTCATCACCGATCTGGAACCGGAAAAGGAATATTTCTTGTGTGTCTCCGGATTTTCGACTCGAGACGAGGGCGAGGCGGAGACGGGGCTTTCCGAAGAGGTGAGGCTGTATTTTTCTCCGTCGGAAGAATCGCTCCTCGCGCCCGTAAACCTTCATCCGGCTGACGGCGATCAGGGGGTGCTGCGGGATAAGATAATCCTGAAAGCCGCCCCTCCCGAAGCAGGCGAAGCTGTAGTCTCCTACCGGTGGCAGGTCTTTGCCGCCGGCGACAGCGCCTTTAATCCAGTGCTCGATACCATGACCTCTGGACCGGAAATGGATGAGCTGACGATGGGAAGTGATAAACTTCAGGCAGTCAGGGAGTATGCATGGAGAATCGCCTCCCGTTCGCCCACCGGCAGTTGGTCGGATTGGAGCAGGCCCACGGGCTTTACAACTGCGCCCGAAACCGCCTTCACCTTGTCCGGCCCGATAGACAGCGAGATGCATCTCCAAAAAGCGAAGAGCCCGTATTTCGTCGCCGGCAACACGATCATTATGTCGGAAGGGAGACTTGTTATTGAACCGGGAGTGGCTGTTCATTTTGCTCCTGGCAAAAATCTGAAAGTGCGGGGAGAGCTTCAGGCTCGGGGAACGGCGGACGCTCCTATTCTGTTTACGCGTGAATCTTCGGGGAGATGGGGAAGCATCATCTTTGCCGAACAATGTGCGGATGCGATTCTCGATGATCAGAGAACCTACATCGACGGAACCATTCTGGAATTCTGCAGTATCGACGGAGGCAAAGGTTTGTTGATCGAATCTTCCTCGCCGCTCATAAAAAATTGCGAGATAGCAGGAAACGGCGGCAGCGGGATAACGATTCGACAAGGCGGCCCGGTTATCGCGGGAAATGATATCCATCATAATGAGGCCCCCACCAATGGCGGCGGCATTTACGCCTATACGAACGATATCATCTATGTCCTCTCGAATAAAATTCACCACAATACTGCGGACGGCGACGGCGGCGGCATTTATGCCTACGGATACATGAACACTTCGACGATCCATGTGGAAGACAACGACATCACCGCCAATACGGCCACAGGCAACGGTGGCGGCGTCTATCTGTCCCGGTCCTCGGCGATCGGCAATCGAATAGATGGAAACACCGCGAAAGCGGCAGGCGGCGGCATTTATTCCACCTTCGGGCTCGTCGATGAAAATGAGGTGACGCGGAATCAGGCCCGGGAAGGTGGCGGCATTTTCACGGAACACAACAGCAGCATCACGCGCAACTACATCGGCTCAAACATCGCGCTGTCGCAATTCGGCGGCGGCGTATTCATCAATTTCTGGGGGACATCCATAGAAAATGAAGTCTTCACCAGGAACACCGTGACCGCCAATCGAGGGCGGTCCGCAAAGGATAACGGCGGTGTATACGTTCTCGGATATCTTGTTTTCGAAAACAACAACGTGTATGGCAACTCCGGCAGCCAGTTCTACAACGGGAACTCTGCCGATTCATCTCCGTTTACAACAAGCAACTGCTATTGGGGTAGCTCAGATGGGGGCGCCATTTCCCGCATGATCGTTGACGCAGATGATGATCCGGCCTTGGGAAAAGTAACGTTCGAGCCTTTTCTCGACAAACCAGTAAAGATCAATTAGAGAATTATGTTAAAATTATAGTAGAGTTCGTAACAATAGAAGGCCTGATAATAACCGGCCGGTGTGGCAGAAAGTCGAGAAAATGCCTGTATTTACCGGCAAGATAATAAAAACGGAAGACGAGTGGAGACAACAGTTGAGCCCTGAAGAATTCAGGGTAACACGAAAGAAGGGAACTGAAGAACCTTTCCGCGGAATGTATATCGATTGCTTCGAGGAAGGGATTTACCACTGCGTTTGCTGCGGCAACGAATTATTTAGTTCGGAACAGAAATACGACTCCGGCACTGGATGGCCCAGCTTTTGGGCTCCGATTTCGGAGGAGAATATCCAAACGCGACGAGAGCTGACTTCTCTTAAGAAGCGGGTCCAAGTAAAGTGCAGCCGATGTGATGCCCACTTGGGGCATGTGTTTGACGATGGTCCCGAACCTACGCGGAAACGATATTGCATCAATTCCGTCGCGGTCCGTTTTGAAGCGGTACAGAAAAAATCCCCCTCATCATAGCCACAAGCCAAGCAAAACCTTCATCGCGTGAAACCTTCTGTCCATTGTCTCCAGCGTACTCGATGTCAATTCTGCAACGGTTTCGCCATAATTGAAGTGGACGTCTGCGGAAGAAGGGTCTTTTATTATCAGGGGCGAGGTTATTAGCCGAATTATTTGGAGAAGAAAGGAAGATATTGCCGAACGCGTAGTTTCCTCCGAGAGTACTGCAAGCGCCCCGCAAGAAAAGGAGGACGATTCGTATGAAGACAGTTGTCCTTAAGAAGAAACATTTGGGCATGGCCGTGATGATGGCATCTCTAAAGGGATCGGCTCGAGCGGTTAAATTTTTGTTGAAAAATGGGGCGGATGCCGACGCTCCGGCCGTAGGAGTCGGAGTAAAGGCCATTTTAGTCGCGGCGACATCGGGAAATGTGGAAGTCGGGAAAGCGCTCCTGGAGAATGGGGCCGACCCGAACGCAAGGGATACCGACACCGACTTGACGCCCATGATGATAGCCGCCGCCAAAGGGCATGATGAATTTATTCGTTTGCTCCTGCAGAACGGCGCCGATATCAATGGCACAACAAGTGACGGGTATACGGCCCTCATGATTGCAGCGGCAAGTGGACACTATCTCACCGTAAGGCTGCTCATAAGAGAAAAGGCCGAGTTGAATCTCAAGAGCAACCGGCAATGGACGGCCCTCAGATACGCGCACGAAAGAGGGCACCTCAACGTTTGCCGCATCTTGAAAGAAGCCGGCGCCGAAGAATAATCGCCATGCGGCAGTAAAGGAGAAAACTTTTGGACCGGAAAAAAGATGCATTAGACTTGTTAAGAAAGATCCCGCCTCCCCTTCTGCTCGCCGTAGCGGTCGGAGGCATTATCTTGTTGCTGGTTCTGTTTTCCGGTCCGGAACAAGGAAGGCTGCCGGTCAAAGGCGTAAAAGCTCTGACCTTCACGGCCGTTGAT
Organism: Candidatus Abyssobacteria bacterium SURF_5; assembly: GCA_003598085.1. Lineage (NCBI taxonomy): Bacteria > Pseudomonadati > Candidatus Hydrogenedentota > Candidatus Abyssobacteria > Candidatus Abyssobacteria bacterium SURF_5. Next base: position 25,176 of record QZKU01000004.1, on the reverse strand, counting down.
CTCTCGGGCCAGAAAGTATCGTTGTCAGATTATCGGGGGAAAGTCGTACTCCTCGATTTCTGGGCTACCTGGTGCAGCCCTTGTCTCATGGAGTTGCCGCATATAAAACGCGTCTATGACAGATATAAAAACGACGGCTTCACCGTCATTGGCATCAGCCTGAATACCGATCGCACGGAATTGGAAACACTGGTGAGGATGGTTGGGATAGAGTGGCCGCAAATTTTTGACGGGAAAGGCTGGGAAAATGAAATCTCCCGCCTCTACAACGTTTATTCGCTCCCCGCCACGTTTCTGGTCGATCAGAAAGGCTTGATCCGCTACGTGAACCTTCGCGGCGAACAGGAACTTGACCGGGCCGTGAGAGAGCTTCTGGGTAAGGAGAAAGTTGTGCAGTCGCCTGCCGCCTATTAGCCCTCACGGCCGGTGGCAACTCACATAGTATTTCGGGTTCAACTTTTCTGCTGCGAGTTTGTTGTAGGCGTCATAAATGCCCACGGACACCATTCATCACTTCTCTGCATCTGCTTAACAATTCATAGAGAGCCGCAGGATTTCCTCTTCATTTTTCCTCAAGAAAATAGTACAATATTTCGAACTACCGTACTGAATACGGCTATCCCCGAATGAAATGACATGGAAGAAAAACAGAATCCTTTATTTAATCCAGCCTTCCCTCTTTCAAACAAGTATGATCCGAATTGGGTATTGGACAACCAGATGGGACCGAACGTGCTCTGGCTGACGGAGTGGCTAACGGCTTCTCTGGATTTGAAGCCGGAGATGCGTGTACTTGATTTGGGCTGCGGCAGCGCGCTCAGCAGCATCTTTCTGGCGCGCGAATTCGGCGTTCAGGTATGGGCGGTTGATCTGTGGGTAAACCAAAATGAGAATTGGCGGCGAGTGCAGGAGGCAGGGGTCGCGGACCGCGTCTTCCCGCTCAGGATCGAAGCGCATGCGCTTCCGTTCCCGGTCGAGTTCTTCGATGCGGTCATAAGCGTTGATTCCTATCAGTACTACGGGACCGACGAGCTTTACCTGAGCTACCTGAGCTGCTTCGTGCGGCCGGGCGGAAAAATCGCCGTCGCTGAAGCCGGCCTCACGCAGTCCATTGACAACGAAATACCTGCGCACCTGACTCAAAAACAATCCAACGGGCACGCTTTCTGGGAAGATGAATGCATTACATTCAAGACCGCCGACTGGTGGCGGGCGCTATGGGATCGCGCAAATCGCGTTGACGTTGTCCTTGCCGACACCATGCCTGATGGATGGAAGCACTGGCGGGATTTTGAGATTCTCCTGGAGAAATCGAAAAAGAATAAATTTCCGTCGGTTGCGGAAGCGCTCGAGGCGGACGCCGGCAGGTACATCGGATTCGTCCGGGTTATCGGGACCCGGAAAGAGGGAATCGCACCGATGAACCTGTATGATTCGGGACTGATTGCGTCATTGGGCGACCGCGGATAATTCCGTTCATTCAGCTTCCGTTGTTAAAGGATCGTCCGGCAATTCAGTCAGCGGGGTGGAACTGAAAGATCGACTCGTGAGCACCCTCCTTCTTGGCTGCTTCCAACCGACCGGCTCAACAAATCGCGGCTACTGTATCTCTCTTCCGGCCCGGAATCCTGCATGAACCGCTTCGAAAGCCGTTCCCACGTGACTGGCATCACCGACCACGGTGTACTGAATCTTCTTCTGTTCGAGGATTGCCTGAAGCGGGTTGTGAGACTGCGCGCCGACAGCAAGGACGATGGTATCGGCCGGGATCTCTTCCGTCGCGCCATTCCGCTCGATCTTTATGCCGGAATCGGTTATCTCGAGCGCTCGCGTCTGCACATCGCTCCTGATCCCGAAGCGGGCCATGTCCTGCAGCATTCCCCAGCGAGTGGAACGGCCGATATCTTTGCCGATCTTGTCGATCATTTCTATGAGAACAACCTCTTTCGTTCCACGGCTGGCCAATTCATAAAGAGCTTCGGGGCTCTCGGCTTTATTGATGAAAAGGAATTTCAATTCCTCGCCGGAAAGCGTTCCCTTTTCCGCGAGAAACATCGCGGTTTCAACTCCGACTGCTCCGCCTCCTATCACCACGACCTTGCTGCCGGTGAGGACTTTATTCTGCAGCACGTCCCACGCCTGCACGACGTTCGGGCGGTCGATTCCGGTTATCGGCGGAACGATCGGAACGGCGCCGGTGGCCAGGATAACGGTGTCAGGCGCTTCTTTTGTGATGAGAGCGGCATCAACCTTTTGATTGAGCATGACGCGCACCCCATTGACTTTTACCTGTTTCTCCAGGTCTCGCGCGAGCTCCATGAACTCGTCTCTACCAGGAGGCGCAGATGCGAGGAAAAGCTGGCCGCCGAGCCTGCCGCTCTGTTCGTAAATCGTGACGGAATGTCCCTGCTCTTGCGCCGCGAGGGCCGCGCTCATGCCTGCAGGACCGCCGCCGATTACCATGACCTTCTTCGGTTTTTCTGTTTTTCGCGCGCTCAATTCCGCCTCATGGCCGGCCTTCGGATTGCAGAGGCACTCGACCGACTTTAGTTCGAACAGATGATCGAAGCAACCCTGCGCGCACGCGATGCAGTGAACGATTTCATCCTCGCGTCCCGTCCTCACCTTCTCGGGCAGATACGGGTCGGCGATCAGGCTTCTGCCCATGGCGACCATGTCGCACATGCCGTCGGCTATCAGCTTGCGAGCGACCGCGGGATCATTGATCCGGTGGCTTGCGATCACCGGCACATTCACCTTTTCCTTTATTCCCCGCGCCTGATACGCGAAGACGCCCCGCGGAACAAACGATACGATCTGCGGGACCCTCGCCTCATGCCATCCAACATTGATGCACAGCGCGTCCACGCCGTGCTGCACCAGCGCCTGCGCGTATTCCTGAAGCTCGCCGCGGCCTTGTCCGCCCGGCATGAAGTCGTTCCCGTTCATGCGCACGATGAGCGGAAAATCCTTGCCCAGCTTTTCGCGGATGGCGCAGATGACTTCCAGCCCGAACCGCATCCGGTTCGCGAGCGAGCCGCCATACTCATCCTTGCGCTGATTCGTTAGCGGTGACAGGAATTCGCTGATCAGGTAGCCGGTCCCGCTGAGAACCTCGACGATATCGAAACCCGCCTTCTTCGCGCGGGCCGCCGCCTCGGCGAACGCCGTTATTGTCCGCCGGATATCCTCGAGCGTCATTTCGCGCGGCGTCTCGCGCGTCATGCGGGAAGCGATCGGAGAAGGCGCAATCGGCTGTTTTCCGCCGAGGAAAAAGGACATGTTGTAGCGGCCGGCATGATTCAATTGAAGCGCCGAACGCGCACCGTTTTTCTTTATGGCATCCGACAGGCGCGCAAGGCCCGGAATGAATTCGTCGCTGTGCGCGCCGATATTCTGGGTGTTGCCGGACAAATCATCAATAGTGGCGTAGCCGACGCAAATAGCACCCGCGCCGCCGCGGGCTCGCTCGGCATAAAAATCAACGAGCCGGTCCGTCACCTGAAAATCTTCCGCCATCCCCAGATGCATCGCGGGCATATAAATGCGGTTGTTGATCTCCAACCTTCCTATTCTTATTGGATTAAGCAACGGGTCTTTCATGGCAGCCTCCAGTGGAAACGGTATGGGAACGCATTGTAGTTTCCAATTGTTATCTTGTCAGTTTCCATTTCAATTGAAACTCTATTTCTTCATTATTTCCTTCGCGCTCATGTTCGATATTGATGACTGCGTTGGGCGGCACGGTCACGCGCTCGCCCGCCACCTGTATCCGGAACAGTTTCCCCTGTTCGATGCAATCGGCAAGCCGGCGCAGCTTCGTAACGAACTGTTTTGCGGGATATTCTTTTTCGATGTCGCGCATGAATTTCTTCAACTTGGCCACGATAGCTTCTCTCCTTCATCCTGGTTACAGACTAATAATCCGCGCATTCCTGAAAGGCTTCCCACATCGCCTGAAGGTTTTCCGGCGGGACGTCGGGTTGTATATTGTGGACTGCCGCAAAAACGAATCCGCCATCTGGAGCGAGGTCTTCGATCCTTCGCTTAACCTCATCCCGCACCTCTGCCGGCGAGCGATGCGGCAGAATCTCCTGGGTATCGACTCCGCCGCCCCAGAAGCAGAGGTCCTTCCCGTATTCCCTCTTTAGCTCTTTGGTATCCATTCCGGTCGCGCTCACCTGGATGGGGTTGAGCGCGTCGATGCCCGTTTCGATCAAGTCCGGAATCAGTTTCCGGATGCTGCCGCAGGAATGCAGCAGAACCTTGACGTCGTTTTTCGCTACCTTCTTGATGTGCGCAAATAGTTCCGCCTGGCGCGGCTTCAAGAATTTGCGATACAGCTCAGGCGACATGATGGGATTGTTCTGCGTGCCGAGATCTTCGCTATGCAGACAGATGTCCACATTTTCGCCGACGACCTCCAGAGTCCTTTCCCATAGCCGCATCTGGAATTCTTTAATCCTATCCAGAAGCTGTTCCATCAGTGCCGGCTGAAGCATGAAATCCACCAGGGTCGCCTCGAGGCCGTGCAGCATCCAGGCGACTTCCCACAAGCCGAGCCCGTAGAGACTGAACATTACGGCACAGCCGGTATCGCGCATTCGTTGCGCCTCTTCCTTCAGGCCATGAAATCGAGATTCCTGCAGGGGGTCTGGCCAGGGAAACTCTTTTAGACGTTTGCGGGTGAGCTCTCCGCCAAGCGGGTGGCCTACCGGGTCGGTATAAAAGCTGCTTTCCGGCTTTGCCCATTTCACGCCCCATTCGTCATAGAGGAGCATGGTGTCGCCTTCGAATTCGATTCTCGGCTCGGGCTCGGAAGGCATTTGGATGAGCGTGCCACGCGTATCCACTTTCAGATGCCGAAGGATGTTTTCGGGGACCTGCTTGAAATTGCCGGTCTGCATGAAGGCGTTGAACAGCGTGTCGTCAGGCTCTTCGGTCAAATTCATAAACTCGATGAACCGGTCGTAGGCTTGTATGGTGATGCCGGTCTCGATGGAGCTGCCAAGATCGAACGGAATGCGGTCGGGTTGGCGATGATTCAAGGTATCAATCACTCGTTGTTTCGAGGCGAATGAATTCATGGGGTGTCTCCATTACACGAAAATCCGTTTCCCTGTCGGACCTTATCATATCCGCAGCAGACTCTATTTTCAAGAAAGAAAAGAGAAACGGAGAGAGGAGGCTATCCCGTAATTCAAATTTCTCTTCTGCCGGATCCTGGATTCCTGCTTTCGCAGGAATGACGGGTTACTCTGACTTGTCGATACTGCTTTGTCATCGGCGCCAACCTCGTTTCGGGACAGCCTAAGAGAGGAGGTTTCGATGCTTTCTCCGGATCAAAAGAACTCCCGCCATGGCCGGATTTGGAAACGGACTTGGGGGACAAGAAACCCATCACGTAGCCATCATGCGGGAAATCAGGGTTCTCTTACTGCTTCGTAAATGACCAGATTTCGTCCGAAACGATCGCTTCTACCGGGGGCTGCGAAAGGTCTGCGCCCCGCACGCGCCAATAGATTTGGCCGCCGGAAGGAATCCTGTTCCACACGCCCAGCGGCATGGTCCAACTGGTATCAGTGATGAGCAGTCCAAGATCTTCATACGTCGACCGGTAGCTCGTGAACGATTGCGAGAAGCTGCTGTCCACAGCGTAAACCGGGGCAGCCCCGAGGCCGGTGCTTGTCCACATGAACGTCGGCGGCGATGTCAGAATCGAGCCGTCCGCCGGGAAGAGCAGGTGAACTGCCGGCACGGACTGCTCGATCGTGTAGAAGAACAGCCGGTACAGTTCGTCGAGGGAAATCATCGCCTGCGGCATGAGTTCGTCGGCGATCTGCCGCAGCTCGAATTCACTGAAGCCGCCTGCCCGCCTTGCTCCCCCGTCCAGCTCACCGTTGGCGTCGTTGCTGTCGTAATTGTCGGCGAGTTCGGCCGTCGCCCAGAACAGGTGGAATAGAGGCGATTGGCTTTCCCACTTGGCGCGGGCGGTATCATCATTCGGCTCGAACGGGTCCCATTTGGTTCCCGGAATGTCATAACGCACGTAGGAAAACTCATTGTACGGCCACGTCTGATCGGTGTAGCCCCACGGTCGGGCGCCGATCACAGCGCCGTCCGCATCGAACACGGGCACTTCGTTATGCGTGTATTGAGAATACACTCCGACGGCGCCCATGAAATTCTCGTACGAATCGGGCCACACCGGGCTGTGCGGATCGCAATGAGCGTGTGCGGGGACAGTCAAATCCGCCAGCAGGTGTGCCACGCGGCCGAGAAAATAAAGCGAGAGGCCTTTGTCCTGCGGGCGCCCTCCCTGGCCGAGGTAATAATCGAGCGCAAGCTGCCAGCAGCCCTCGGCGACCTGAATCGGGCTCGGGTGCGCGTCGAAGATGTCGGGCATCACGATAACCTCATCCCATGAGCTTTGCGAGTTGGCCCAGCTCACGCCGGTCATCAGCAGATCGCCGTCATTATGCGCCTTCCGCCGCCAGAGGTGATGATAAAACACTTCGGCGGCGTCATAATCGAGGCCGTTGTAGAATTCGTCCTGCAGATAGTCTCGTCCCGGATCGAATGCCGAATGGCCGTAAAGGTCGTACAGGATCACGAACGTCTCGTGCACAAAAAACAGGTCTTCTTCGTGCGTACCCTCGATCAGATCGTCGCCGACCGCAGGCCAGCTCCCGACCGTCAGATTTCCGGCGCTGCTGCCGCTGCCGTCGTCGTTCACGAGATCGAAGAACGGATCGATAATGTAAAACCGCGCCTGGTCGTACTCGGAATATGGCATATCGAGCGACGGCTCGGGCGCCGACCAGAGTATGTCGGTCACGACGGCGCCGGCATACCGGCCGCCATAAGTGATTGTTCCCGGCGCCGGCGTCGCGCCTGAGTATTCGGTGCGCGCGCCGATATAATCCCACAGTTCGTGATGGTCGCCTGCAAAGAAAGCATCCCATTCCGCCTGGATTACCGGCTCCATCCCATTCGTCCCCGGCCATAGGAAAGCTGCTTCCCCCGTCAGATACTGGTGTACCTGCATGTTCGGCTCCGACTTATGCAGGGGGCTCGCCATATCGGCCTGGACCCATGCGGGCGCGGTCAGAATGAGAGCTAAGAGCGACGCGATCAAGGTAAACCGGAGGCATATTCTTTCGACTCCATTGAATCGGCTATAGGTTTTCATTTTTTCCCGCTCCTCGTGAAGAAGTCCATTACCGCTCCCGCTGTTTTACCGCGGTGGAGATATTATATCCACACTTTCAAGAATTGCAAAATGGTTTTATAACAAAAAGGAGAGCAGGAGGAGGCGGGTAACTAAAGCGTCTGAAATCGAAGAAGATGAAGCAAATTTCCAAAAAAGGAGGGGAGCCTTGTTTCAATAGGAGAGAAACAGGGTGATGTTTCCGGCCGTTACCGGCTGTGCGCAGGACCGCATCTATTCGCCGAAACAGAAGGTTCCCCCGAAAAACTACTCATGCATCGCGCCGCCGCTTCACCAATCGCCGCGCCCCCTCCACATCCGAGGTTGCGAAGCGACGGACGAAAAAGGATTTCAGGAGGAACGTGCTAGCGGCGGATCCGATCTGACCCTGATACTTTTACGAGCTTGTTGTAAAGGCCGAGAAGCAGGAAAGGAGCGACCCATTGGCCGACGAAATGTCCCTTCTCCTCGCGGCCTGTTACTTCGAGGACGAATGCCGCCCCTATCGAGCCAAGTGCCGCCCAAAGAAACACGTCCGAGGGCAGCTTCGCCGTTTGCTGCTCGATCAGCCTGGCGACCATTCCCTCCTTATGCTTTTCGGGTTTGGAAGTAGTCAGCGCTCTTTCCTTTAATCCTAATAGTCTCATGGCAGATCTCCTTCTACAGACAATCGCATGTGTTTCCGGACACTCCCGTTAACCGGGGTCTTATTCTAAAATGACCCTGCCGGAAACGCCCTTCCATGGGGTTGATTCTGTATTTAAGAAGCGGCGCCACTCTTGCCCAAGAGAGCTTTTCCATTTCGAAAAACGGTCGGCTGATACTGAAAAGCTTATTGAACCGCAAAGGCGCAGAGGCCGCAAAGGCAGAATAAAAGGAGGATTTAAGGGGTGTCTTGTTGTGCATGTCTTTCTCTGCGCTCTTCGCGTCTCCGCGGTGAAAAAAGTTTTTGAAGACAGCCTCAAATTAGTCACTTCAATTGGCCTTAAAAAATGTCGGTTTTTGAACCAAAATGCCACATGTTGGAATTATCTTGGACAGCAAGTGACACCTTTGGCCGGCGGAGTTTTGCGAGACTGCTTCAATCAGGCAGATTGGGATCTGTCTCCGACATATGGCGGGATTGGCGCGAGCACGGTCGGCGGTCCCAGAATGATGTCGCAGTGATTGCCCTGCGGGATATCTGCCGGGCTCGCCACTCTGAACCGCTCGAGCGCGGCGGGATCAAGTTCGGTCCCAAGTCCGGGCCGATCGCCAAGATCGAGCAGGCCGTCCTTGACGGTCAGCGGATGGCCCAACAATTCCTCGATGAAGCGGTTGCCGGTTTGGTCAATCTCAACTGTTATTCCGTTATCATGGGCCGCAACGACATGGGCATTTGAGATGACGGCGACCGGATCGCACCACGAATGAGGAGCAAACCGAAGATTGGCAGTCCGCGCCAGTCTGGCGACTTTGACGACTTCGCTGATGCCGCCGCAACGCGAGGCGTCGGGCTGCACGATATCAACCGCTCCGATGCGAATGAGCTCGCGGAAGCCCTCGAAACCGAACTCGTTCTCGCCGGATGCAAGCGGGAGCCCGATTGTGCCGCGCAGGGCAACGTAATTGTCCAGATCGTCTGCCTCAAAAGGTTCTTCAAACCAGAACACGCGGTTGGCGACGAGTTCTTTCGCCATGCGCCGCGCACCTTCAAGATCAAAGCGCCAGGTACCGTCACACATCAGATCTATCTTGTCGCCGATTGCGGCGCGCACGGCGCGTACGGCGGCAACGTCGTGCTCCCAGCTATAACCGATGCGCATCTTGACGCGGCGGAATCCTCTCGAGACGTACTTGGCTGCGAGCTCGGCCGTTTCCGCCGGCGTGAAACCGTACAGCATTCCACTCGCATAGGCGGGACATTTCGAGGTTTTGCCCCCGAGCAATTTCCAAACCGGTTTGTCTTCCGCCTGCCCTGTCAGGTCCCACAGCGCCTGATCGATTCCGCCGAGAGCCGCCATGGCGGCGCCTTTCCGTCCCGACCAGCGCGTCCAGACGTACATGCCTCTCCACAGGCGCTCGATCTGCGTATCGCCCCGCATAAACTGGCTGAGAGGATCATATTCGGTATCGGTCACGGCGCGTCCCTCCAGCAGAGGCGCCAAATGCTGAATGGCGGCTTCAACCATGGCCGGATGCGCGTAGGCCGAGCCGATCCCGGTTAGCCCGTTATCGGCGTAGACCCGCACCAGCGTTGTCATGCGGCCTTTGACCGGCCCGGCCGGCGTTGAGAAGCTTTTGCCTTCGGAATACTCGAAATAGAGGTGGATGGTTTCGATATGGTCGATCTTCATATTTTCCTCGTGTTTGGCTGTCCGGACGGAGCCGGTGAGACATGAGCCGCAGATTTTTCGGCTGTTTTCGGACGCGGCATGCCGTGCCCGAAAATGTGCATTCGGCGAAATGGGTATTATTACGTATCCTGTTTGAACGACGGCTTTCTTTTTTCGATGAATGCGCTTGCGCCTTCGACAATGTCAAAGCCCTCGAGAACGGTCTGCCCGACTTCCGCCTCGATGCGCAGGCCCTCCTCCAGCGGGCGGCCATACCCCATCAGCGCGGCCTGTTTATCGGTCCTCATCGCGCCCTGCGGCAATTTGCACAACTGGTGAGCCAACTCCCTTGCGCGCTGAAGTGATTTTCCTTTTGGAACGATCTCGTTGGCGAGCCCAATGCGGTATGCGTCCTGCGCCGAGACGAAGCGGCCGGTAATGATCATCTCCATCGCCCAGCCCATGCCGATAATGCGCGGCAGCCTTTGCGTGCCGCCATCGAGAAGCGGCACATTCCAGCGGCGGCAGGCGACGCCCATCTCGGCATGTTCCTCGACAATGCGGATGTCGGCCAGGCAGGAAAGCTCGAGTCCGCCGGCAAGCGCGAACCCGTTGACGGCTGCGATGATCGGCTTGTAGATGTCCACTTGACGCGTATAGCCCATATAGCCGGGGCCACTGGTTATGAACCGGCGGCGCTCGTGGCGGCTCGCATTCGGTCCCGGCCCGAGCGTTTGCAGATTTCTCAGGTCTGCGCCCGCACAGAAGGCTTTGTCGCCGGCGCCGGTCAAGATGGCGACGTACAGTTCTTCGTCATCCCGGAAGGTTTTCCACGCATGTTCGAGGAGCGATGCGGTCTCGCCGTCCACGCAATTGCGCACCTCGGGCCGATTGATCGTAATGATGAAGACTTTGTCGTCTCTTTCAGTAAGGACCTTGCTCATGCTGTGCCTCCGTATGTGAGAGGACATAAATTATCCATGGAATGCGCGGTGTGCACGCGTATTGTATTAGATTGGAGAGAGCGAAATCAAACAAAGGGAAAGCCGGTCCGGCTTTTATGAGCGGCCGATGCCGGAGGGAGCGGGCCGGGACATATTTCGGCGGGCCGTCTTCTCAGCCCGAATTCTTCTTGCACGCACGGCCACGGTCTCCAGGAGCCTGCGCTGGTTTACCGATAGCGACGGACTCTCACAGTCGATTGCGGCGTAGGCGACGTTGTTCTTATTCGCCAGCGGCCGTATGACCGCCTGCGCATTCATCGCCGGCGCGCAATTGAACGAGCCGAGGTTGATGATTCCGTCATAATCATCCTGCTTCACCGAACAGAGGTACCGGCCCGTAGTGCCGGTCGTCTCCGTAAAGCCGATGTGCGTGGCGTGGCTCGAGCCGGCTTCGATTATGTCCACGTACGACGTATGCGTCGCAAAGGCAAGGCCTGATTTCTCGATGATGTTCCTCAGCCGTGTCTCGATGAGATCAATAAGGTTCAGGCGGAAACTCGACTGTTGCGCCTTCAAAGCATGTTCGGCATCGGAAGTCTGAGGCAACTCTTCAAACTGCTGTCTCGGATTAATCACGCCCCTCTCGAAGCCGTATCTCACAATTTCTTCCGACGTAAGCCAGCTCAGTCCTTCGGAAAAGGGAACGACCTTCGCGAGAACGCCTTGCTCAAGAAGGTATTCGGTCACAGGGTCATTGATAAACAGCAAATTGAGTCCGCCGATGATGAGCACTCTGGGTGTTTCCTCGATGGGAGCTTTCAGCGGGATTTCCGCCAATCGTTCGGCCAGTTTCTCGAGCGCCTTTTCAAGCTGATCCTGATCTAAGGTAAAGTTTTCTATGAAGCCGTCGAGTTCGGCTTCGAATATCTCGATGGCGGATTTTTTATCCGTTGCGAGACACGCCAGCGCGTTCCGCACCTCCTCCAGGAGGTCCCCCAACAGGAAGCTGCCGCTTACGCCCATCTCATGCATGGGCGAGAGTCCCAGGAAGTTGTTTGCTTCTCCCGACCAGATGCCAAAGATGACGTTGCTTATATTGAGTCTCCTGCCGAACGTCTCCCATATCAGGGGCCACGCGCCGTTCTGGCAAGGGCCCTGCTGATTAAGCGTCAGGTAGATGCTGATCTCGCTGTCGGACCGGTAATGCTGGATGTCCTTCAACGTGGCGCCGGCCATGGCCGTCATCGGGACACATTCTCTGCCGGAACACAGCCGTCGCGCGTACTGCATTATCCCGGAATCTGTCTCATCGGCCACCCTTACTTTGCGGCCGTTCAGTTGATACACGTGCCGGAGCAGGCGCCGTGCGATCGGGTTTACGTCCACCGTTATGATATGCGTCACGCGCGGATCATCGTATTCCACTCTCTGCCCATCGCTGTCTATGATGCAATCCATTTCGCTCGAAAGCCGTGCCTGTCTCACCGGTTGCCTGGCGGAAGTGCTCGATCGGCCGGCTTCGGGCGTCTTGAATCCCTTTGCCCGCTTGCGGCGGCGTTCCTCCACAATATCGAGAAACGCGCCCACCCGCGTTTCAAAGCCCGCATGCGCGGTATGCGAGTCAAGTTCGAGGTAGCAGAAAGTCGATCCTGCCAATTCCTGCCGATAGTAGTGGTACATGCTGGCGTCGGGACCGCACGAGAAGCAGGATACAAGACAAATGGATACGTTCTCCGCCTTGTTTGCGTGGGCGACGGCATTACTGATCTGCTGCGTAAAATGCCAGACGTCCCTCTCCGGAAGCGCGTTTTTCAATAGCGGCAGCATATCTGCCGAGACAACATGATAGCCCCTGCTGGCGATCTTGCGAGGCAGCGCGAGATTGACCTGAGGAGAGCAGGTGATGTATGGCCTCCCTGCAATGATCACCATAGGCTCGCCGCTTAGTATTTCCAGTTCGTTCTCGACCTGTTCGCGGTACCGCTCCTTGAACTTTGCGTAGTGCTGGAGAGCTTTTGCCGCGGCGTCTCTTCCTGCGTCCTCATCCAGGCCCAACGCGGCCGCCATCCTCGCTATTTGGCTCAGGGTGGTCTCGATCAGGTGTTCGGAAAGCGCGATATGAGGCGAGAGAATCTTTTCCGCCGCGTCGTTAAAAGCAGCCCGAATGATGTCCGGGATCAGAGCCGTAGATGGGCATGTGTAGCTGTGGAGAGAGCCATCGGGAATCTCCAGTTCGATCACGTGCGGCAGGAAAATGAAATCCACGTCCCGCCTCAACAAGTCATATGTGGCTCCATGAACGATTTCACACGGGTAGCAAATGGGTGACGCGACTCTGGCGTTTCCGGCCTTTGAAGGCTCGGACAGCACGACGTTGTATCCAAGCTCATTGATCAGCTTCGCGTAGAACGGAAACAATTGAAACGTCGTCAGCGCCATCGGGATGCCGATAGCGCCGCGCGCTTTTTCGACACGGCGATGGCCGAATTCCTCAAACATCATCTTGTTCCGAATAGCTATCAGGTCGCGTCCTTCCTCCGCCGGTCGGCCCGTATGACGCAGTTGTTCATATTTGGAGCACAGCCCGCCGAAGGGATACATTCCTCCGCGGATCGATATCTTGCGGATCTCACATTCGTTGTCGCAGGATTTGCACCGGAAAGCGCCTTTGACATCTATCTCGCCTTGCGAAAGTGATTCAAGGTCGAGGCTGCCCTCACGCAGAAAGCCGTCCCGCAAAAGATCCCTCGTCATGAGCGCCGCCCCCACACAGCCCATAAGCTCGGGATGAGCAGGCACAACGACGCGCCGCCGCGTGCGCGCGGCAATGGCCAGCGCCACGGCTTTGTTCAGGGCGACTCCGCCGAGAAACAAGAGGGTATCCCCGATATGGCGTGGGCCGACTATACGCGATACGTAATTATCGGCCACTGAGTACGCTAATCCCGCGATGACGTCTTCCCGGGCGGCGCCCTGCTGGAGCGCAGTGCGCAGGTCCGTATTGATGAATGCAGCGCAGCGCTCGCCAAAGGCTGTGGGGTTCGTGCTGCTTTGCGCGATGTCGCTAATTTCGGTTACTGGAACGCCCATATCCACGGAGGCTGATTCCTCAATAAAGCTTCCGGTCCCGGCCGAACAGCCTTCGTTCATGGCGTAATCTATCGGTACGCCGTGCAAGAACGAAATGAATTTCGAATCCTGCCCGCCTATCTCGAATACCGTATCCACATCCGGCACTTCCTCGGCGGCCGCTCTGGCGTGCGCAAGTATTTCATTAAAGCTTTTGCAGTTGTCGAGAAAGACCGATACCATTTCCCTGCCGGAGCCGGTCACTGCCGCCAAAATCACTTTTATGGGTGTGCCGCCCGTTTGCTCGATGAGTTCCCGGAGACAATTCTTTGTCGCCCGGACCGGATTGCCCAGGGTCCTGAGATAACAGCTCGCGCCGACTGAGCCGTCATCAACATTGAATAGTACAGCTTTCGTGGTGGTTGAGCCGGCATCGACACCAAGGATGTACGGGGCGTCTTTCACGATCCGCTGCCCAAAGCCGGAACGCACCCGATAATCCAACAGCGGCTCCGCCTCCCTCAGCGGTGGCAGCGTCTCCAACTTAACCTTCGCTTGCGAAAACCATTTATTGGACGGAGGGAGAGCAATGTTACCGGCAAGTTCCGAGGCAAAAAGAGAAGCCCCGAAAGCCTCCAGGTACGGACTTTCCGGAAGCACCGTTACCTGTGATTTCGGGAACATCTCGCGCAGGATTTCGACGAAAGGCTCATTCAGCGCCATTCCTCCACAAATCATGAGGGAGCCCGTCGGCCACTGCGCTGACTCGACCATCTTATGAACCCGTTTTGCCAGATCACGAATGAGCGACTTCGCTATGTCCTTCGGAGCGCATTCCCCCTTGTTGAGCTTGTGAGTGGCATCGGATTTACAGTGAACGGAGCAGCGCGTGGCCAATTGAACGATTTCGCCGCCTGAACTCGCCCGAAGTCCCTCCTCAAGCGACAACCCCATGCGCTCGAACTGCTGGACGATAAACTCGCCTGTGCCGGCCGCGCATTTTGAAGTAGAAATGACGTTCCTGATCATTCCGTCTCTCATGGGATAAACACTGAAGGTTTCGCCGCCAAGCGAAAGGAGAATATCAGGCTTGAGTTCCAGAAACGAGAGGGCTTTTTCGATGCATTCGGTCTCCGGGCGATAGGGGAGATCAAGCAGGGCTCGAGCCGTCTGGCCGGTCACAACAATGCAATCGCTTTCTTCAGCGCTGCGGCGAAAGATTTCCCGCACAACTTTCTCAGGATTCCCCCCGTGACGCGCGTATTCCGTGACAGTGCGTCCATCAGGCGCTCTGCGTACCCACTTGATGGAAACTGCGCCGATTTCCATTCCATCGAAATATTGTCTTTCGATACCTTGCCCGGTTTGTTTTTCGTTCACGATCCCCTCTCTTGCCTTCTATTCCTGCTGCTGGTGCTCGTGCCGCTGTTATCCTTGAAAATCGGCATCAATATAGGCCTCTTTCGGGCGCCTTCGGAGATAAAAGTATAGCAGATGGCAGAGGGAGTTGTCTTCGAAAATCCACAAAATAGATCGGATTGATCAGGTAAGCTCTATTTTTCACTAGGAGGTAACCCTTCAAGTTTGAGAGTCAAGAAATCAGCGAGGCGAAAATTTAGAACATGCACTGTTCGAAGACGTGTTGGACGGATGCCCGCTCGATCAGGATGAGTGCGATTTCACGAGTCTCTTTGGGGATCAGACAGAACCTTTTGTTCCAGGTATTTGACTCGATGGTGCTTTGAGTGACCTTAATACGATCATAAGTTTGTGCAACTTTCTGGTTGACAAAGGTATAACCTATGTGATAAGTTGCCTTGCGGCACAATAGAAGAAGTTTCCTTCTTCAATTCACAGCGGGACTTCGGTGGCATGCCCCAAGCAGGAAGAGCAAATCCTCTGTCTGTATTATCCTTAATCTTAGCCACGTTACACCGTTTGTTGTCTCAATTGACGAAGAACCCACCTTCATTTTATTGTAAAAGTGCGAACACACAAAGGAAGAACGGAGTTTTTTCTACGAGTAATAATAAGGAGGCAGAGTCATGAGCAAGCGAGCAATCATTAGTGTGGTAATTCTGTCATTGATGACATGCTTCGTGCTCTCGTCGTCGTCATTCGCCACCGAAGAATGTGAGATTCATTTCCCGCCGATTGTGGGCTCATTCGATTCGCCATCGTTTGAGACTTCCGCGGTTGTCGTTTCAGGCACATACGCCTATGTCACGGACCCTACGGGTTGGGCGAACGAATCAGGCCTTTGGATATTGGATATATCCAACCCATCATCTCCGTTCATAGTCGGTTCTGTCCATACGCCGGGTTCCGCTGGCGGAGTCGCCGTTTCCGGCTCTTATGCTTACATGGCGGATGGATCGTTGGGTCTGCAAGTTATCGATGTATCCAATCCGTATGCCCCTTTTATAACGGACACTGTCGATACGCCTGGCACTGCGGTGGGTGTTGCTGTCTCGGGGACCTATGCGTATGTGGCGGATGGATATTTTGGTCTCCAAGTAATAGATATATCCGACCCTTATAACACCTCCATTATCCGTTCAATCGACACGCCATCGGGTGCGAACGGAGTTGCCGTTTCAGGATTCTACGCCTACATTGCGGACAGTTATTCCGGGCTGCAGATAGTGGAAATATCTAATCCGTTGGCCCCTGCCATAGTTGGGGCTGTTGATACTCCAGACAACGCTATAGGAGTCGCCGTCTCAGGATCGTTTGCATATGTGGCCGATGGAGCTTCAGGTTTGCAGATTGTAGATATATCCGACCCGTCCGTTCCATACATAATCAAATCGGTCGATACGCCGGGTGAAGCTCATGGAGTGGCTGTTTCCGGAACGTATGCCTATGTCGGGGATAATAGTTTCGGTCTTCAAATTGTGGATGTGTCTGACCCATCCGCTTCCTCTTTAGTCGGCTCAGCGTATATCAGTGTTGCTAGAGGCGTTGCCATTTCGGGAACGTATGCCTATGTCACTGACGATGCATGGGGCCTGAAGATAGTGGATGTGTCAAGCCCTTACAGCCCTTTCATAAATTCCTCGATATCCATTGTCAGCCAGCCCGACATGGCCAACGGGCTTGCGGTAGCGGGAAACTATGCATATGTCACGGCTTTTCGTCAGGGCCTTAAGGTAGTGGATATATCCGATCCATCTGCTCCCTTCTTAGTGGCCACGGTAGATACACCTGGCTATGCCAACGATGTTGCTCTGTCGGGTGATTACGCTTATGTCGCGGATGGAGATTTTGGCCTTCAGATAATCGATATATCCAATCCATTGGCTCCCTTCATCGTTGGTTCGGTAGACACGCCAGGCTATGCCGACGATATTGCTATTTCATGGACGCACGCATATGTCGCAGACGGCAATTCCGGCCTTCAAGTGGTGAACATATCCAACCCCGCGGTTCCTATTATGGCCGGCTCGGTAGCCACTGCGAACTATGCCCAAGCGGTCGCGGTCTCATGGACCTACGCATATGTTGCAGTAGGGAATCCTACTCTGCAAGTAGTGGACATATCTAATCCTTCTGCTCCTTATATCGTCGGTTCGGTGGATACGCCGGGCGGCGCACATGACATTGCAGTTTCTGGCGCATATGCCTATATCGCCGATGGTACTTCTTTGGCAGGTATGTCTTACTTCCAAATAATCGATGTATTCGACCCGACAACTCCTTCGGTAGTCGCTTCGCTCATTGAGCCGGGTCAGTCAACTGGGATTGCCGTTTCCGGGATGTATGCGTATATAACGGATGATTGGGTTGGCCTTAGGATAGTGGACATATCAAATCCATACGCACCTCTCGACGTCGGTTCGCTAGCTACTCCAAGCGGCGCGGCAATGGACATCGCTATTGCTGGTTCGCATGCCTACGTCACCGCCGGAAGGGAGCTGACGATGGTTCAACTGTGTCGGGACCAAACTCGAGAAGCCGTACCATTGATCCTCGGCACTCCTGTCGACATCACAGCTCAGCCAGGGCATTGGGCCGACTTCTATGTTGACGTGCCCGCGGGCACATCGGTCCTTCTGCAATTGAGCGGTGAGTGGGAGGAAAATGCTTCCTTCTACTTTTATTTCGACTATACGGACATGCCCACACATTTCAGTTTTGACGGCCGATTAGGTGCACCCAACGCTGGACCCGTATACGAGCTATTGGTTCCGGCATCGCCAAATACAAGGCGGATCTATGTCTCTGCATATAACCGATTGAGCACCACCACTTCAGCAACCATCTCAGCGATCGCAAAAGAGAAACACGTTTCGCATATCAGTATAGGTACTGGCGGAGACACAGGCGAGGTGAGTTTCATTGTCTCTGGCCTTGGTTTTGTCCCTACGGGCATGCAGGCAGAACTCGTGTGCGAATCCACCTCCATAGAGGCGAGTTCAGCAACACTCGTGAGTCCGACCGAACTTCTGGTATCATTCCACCTGCCGGATGCGCCACTCTGCGATTATGACCTTCGGATAACATGGCCAACGGGTGAAACCGAGACGTTGGCGGCCGCATTCACTGTGACGGCAGGTATTGGCCCCGTTCTCGAGGCATCACTTCAAGTGCCGGGATCAGTTCGCCCGGGGCGCACATACACCCTCTACGTTAAATATGCCAACGTTGGCGATGCAGACATGGTCCCGCCAATCTTTGTGGTCGAAAGCGTGGAGAATGCAAGGATGAGGCTCTCATCAAATGACCCACTCGAAACAGGGCCGGCTCAAGTCCTCGGGATCAATCTCGATGGTTACGGCGGCGTGCTCTCTCCCGGGACATCATGGGGAATCCCTGTGGTCTTTGAAGTGCCGCCAGGAATGCCTGGCCATTCCTATCTGCATTTCAATCTGAGTGTGATGGATCAGGCCGACAGCCCTATCAATTGGGAAGAGGTCGAAGCAGAGGTGCGACCTCCCGATGTCGACCCGGAGGTGTGGAATCGCCTATGGCCTATTCTCACGGCCCAAATCGGTTCGACATGGAGGGACTATCAACAGGCTCTTGCCGCAGATGCGGGGTATTTGAGTACTCTTGACCGGTACGTGTACAGCGTGCGCGACCTTTTCCGTTTTGAGATTGAAAAAGCACTCAGCATGAATCCGCGCGCTTATCTCGCGGGGCAGCTCGATGCATATTGCCCCTCGCCGGGGCTTCCGCTTGCCTTAGGCCGGCTATTCCCGAACGGAATGGATAAGCGGCTTTATCAAGGAGCGTTTGGCCTGGGCTGGACTCATACCTACGACATTTATCTCGAGCAACTGGCCGACGGAGATATGTCGCTCCATGAGGCGAATGGCTTCACACGGTTCTTCCATAGAAACGCCGACGGCACTTACAGCGCCCTCGTGGGCGATTACGGAAGGCTCACGTCAGACGGTTCCACGTTCACGCTTACCGAAAAAGATCAGACCGTCTATCACTTCCGAATCGATTTGAGGCTGGAATATATTCAAGACCTCAACGGGAACCGCATCTCGGCATCCTATAATGAAATGGGCCAACTGACCGGATTGGCGCATTCCTCCGGCAAGAGTTTCCAGATTGGGTACAACCCGCAAGGTCACATTTCGATTATCACCGACCACGCAGGCAGAGTGACGACGTATGAATATGATGCCTTAGGCGAGCATCTGCTGAGCGTGACCGCTCCGGGCAATCGGGTAACAAGCTACACATACAATGGCTCCACAGGCGTTCCGGACGATAACGCGCTCGTGTCAATCACATACCCCAACGGCAGTCACCAGTATTACCAATATGATGGCTTAGGCCGCCTCACCGAAGAACACCTCGACGGCAACGCCGAGCAGATTACGTATACCTATGACGACTTCGGAAGAGTTACCATACATGACCTCGAGGGCGGCTCGGTGACGATTTCGCCGGATGAGTACGGACAGCCGGGCAGGACCACGGATTCGCTTGGACGCACCGTCAAGACTGAGTACGGCAAAGACTTCAACCTGTCCCAAGTCACCCACCCCGCATGGGGTGATTATAACCTCACCTATGACCACTTGGGCAATGTCGTGGCGATGCGGAATCCCTTGGGGCACGTGGTAAATTTGGCATATGACACGCGTTTCAGCGCACTCGCCTTGTTGCAGGATGCGCTTGGAAACAAGACTTCGTTCCTCTACGACGATGAAGGCAATCTCCAAACCATCGCTTATGCGGACACGAGCGCTGAGTCGTTTGTTTACGACGCTCTCGGAAACGTGATAACTTACACCAATCGCCGTGGCAATACGATCACCTATCAGTACAACTCGGCTGGGCAGATTCTGAGAAAAGACTACTCCGATGGCAGGTGGATCACGTATGTCTACGACACCATCGGCCGTCTTGAGGAAGTCACCGACCCGTCGGGCACAATCTCACTCGATTATGACGACCGAGATTTCCTCACACGTATTGAATACCCTTCCGGACATTGGTTCAGCTTCTCGTATAACAATGCCGGCCAGCGCACACACCGCGTTGGTGATGACGGCTACATGCTGAAGTATTTCTATGATGCAGTGGGGAGACTGGAGAGACTGACCGACGGCAGTGACAACTTGCTCATACAGTACATCTACGACGATGCCGGACGACTCATCGGCGAAACCAAGGGCAATGGCACATATACGACGTTCGACTACGACCTAGCAGGCCAACTACTCAGCATGGTGAATTACTCGCCTGAAGATGCTGCTCAGTCCAGATTCAACTACACATACGACGAGAACGGAAACCGCACCTCGATGACAACGCTGGAGGGAACGACCGAATACGAGTATGACGCGATAGGCCAACTTGTGGGCGTCACGTATCCAAATGGCGATACCGAAGAATATGAATATGACGCCGCCGGTAATCGCATCGTTACGACTGAGAGCGGAATGACCACAGAATACACAACGAATAATATGAACCAGTACACACAGGTCGGTGATGCGACATATACGTACGATGCCGACGGCAACATGACATCGAAGGCCGATGCCTTGGGATCGACCACATATGAGTATGATATGGAGAGTCGTCTCATCCGAGTCGTTGCTCCGCCCGATGGCACATGGGAATATACGTATGATGCCCTTGGAAATCGGACCGCTGTAACTCATGACGGTGTTATCACTCGCTACGTGCAGGATCCGATTGGGCTGGTTGACATTGCTGCTGAATACGATGGCACTGGTGAATTGCAGGCCCGGTATGTGCACGGCCTAGGCCTCATTGCTCGGATTGATTCCGGTGGTGATCCCGCATACTATTCGTTCGACGCCATCGGCAACACGCGGCAGTTGACAAATGCGATTGGCGGTGTTGTCAATACATATGACTACTCGCCATTTGGCAAAGTGCGCCAAAAAAGTGAAACCATTCCAAACAAACTTCGATTCATTGGGCGATTCGGTATTATGGAAGAAGAAGTTGGTCTTACTTTAATGCGTTCAAGGTATTACAATCCCGACATAGGCAGGTTTATAACAGAGGACCCACTCAAGCAAATTGGCGACACTAACTTGTACAGGTATGTGTCTAATCAGCCGACCCGATGGACGGACCCACTCGGTCTTTTCTTATATGGTGACTACGCCAGTACCGGAGTAGGGTTTCGTGACATTGGGAGAGATTACGGGGTTGGGGTAGTTCACTTTGACACCAATAACCCAGAAAACGCAGGTTTTTACCAGTACCTGGGGGTTTATGAGCTTGCTTTGTGCGCAGGTGGGTCAATTGGGCATACGTTTGCCGTAAGTCACAAAAAAGGGGCATCGTGGTATGGATTTTCCAGACATGTTGACATCAATTTAAGACTTCTGTCTGTATCAGTCTTTTGGAACAAGGAATGGTTTGGAGTGAACATCGGAGTGGGGCTGGGAGTGGGGGCCGGCCTGGGAACCGATTTATATGGTCGTCCTTTTCCCGCCACACCACCAAGAGACTGCCTGCCGATGACAGGTCTAGACTACATACCTTCTATGGTTATTCTTCCTTGGGACCCCAATGAAAAGGTTGGCCCAACGGGTGAGGGATTAGAGGGCTACGTCTCTATCACTGACACGTTGACATATGTCGTCTATTTCGAAAACTTGGCGATCGCCTCTGCGCCAGCACAAGAAGTCTTTGTTGATGATTATCTTGACCCGGATCTTGATTGGTCGACGCTCAAGGTCGAGGAAATAGCATTCGGCAGTCACATTGTGCCGGTGGCGGAATTCGCGGACCGCTTCTATTCGCGCGAAACAGTTGACCCGTGGTGGGTTGATGTGAGCGCTGAACTTAACAATTCGACAGGTCATCTAAGCGTCGTGTTGCGCACGCTCGACCCCGAAACCGGTGAACTGCCGGAAGATGCCCTTGCCGGGTTCTTGCCGCCGGAAGATGGAACAGGGCGGGGTCAAGGACACGTGCGGTTCAGCGTCCGCCCTAAGGCTACGTTGGCGGCCGGCACGCTGATAACAAACAACGCAAGCATCGTATTTGATACTAATCCTCCGATGGACACGAATACTGTATCGAACACCATTGCGGGGCTGCTGCCGCAGATTCCGACAAATCCGCTGCCGCAGGACGGGGCTGTCCGCATATCGCGAAATACAGCTCTTAACTGGGCCGATAGCCTCCACGCCTCCAAGTATGATGTATATTTCGGCGTGAATGCAGACCCGCCTCTTTATCACGAGAACCTGGCCGTCAGCTACTCTGCGCTTGCAATACTTGATTATGGCAAAACATACCATTGGAAGATTATAGCCAAAAACGACGGCGGAGATTCGGTGGCCGGGCCCGAATGGATTTTCACCACAAAGACGAGCTTCGAGGAATGGATAGACCAGTTCGCGCTGATCCCTCTTGACCAAAGAGGCCTCAATGATGATCCGGATGCGGACGGTCTCACGAATCAGGTCGAGTTGGCGCTCGAAACATCTCCCGACAATGCCGACACCGATAACGATGGGGTGGATGACTATGAGGAGGCCTATGTCTATGGTACCGAGCCGACAAACCCCGATTCCGATGGTGATGGTCTCAACGACAGCGATGAACTCTTTTTCTACGGCACTGATCCTCTCGATGCCGACACGGACAGCGACGGCATGCCGGATGGATGGGAAGTATCATATCCTGATTCCCTCGATCCGTTCGTTGATGATTCGACCGTCGACTATGATCAGGATGGTTTCACTAACCTTGAGGAATACCAAGGCGGCACGAATCCAACGATTATCTCGTACTCCTTAAGTATGTTCGCATCCCCGGCGGAAAGCGGTTCGATCACCGGCGGCGGTCTGTATGACAGTGGCCAAACAGCCACGCTTCACGCATATGCAAACTCCTTGTGGGGATTCGACCACTGGGAAGGAGATAGCATCGCGGGGTCAAGTAACAATCCCGAATACCTCACAATGGATGGAAACAAGACTGTGACTGCAGCCTTCGTGAGAATCTATCAGACGTACTATGTGCCCGATAATTACAGCACGATTCAGGATGCGCTGGATGCATGTATGGATGGCGATACAGTAATTGTTCGTGACGGGACGTACAGCGGCATGGGAAACAAGAACCTGGATTTCAAGGGTAAGGCGGTGACGCTGCGTTCGGAGAATGGCCCGTCTAACAGCATTATCGATTGCGCCCTGGATGGCAGGGGATTCATCTTCCACAGTGGTGAGATTTCGGACTCTGTCGTGGAAGGATTTACCATCATGAACGGGTCGGTTTCAGGCGCAGGCGGAGGAATATATTGCGAAGGTTCCTCTCCAACTGTTTCCAATTGCATTCTCAAAGGGAATTGGGCCGATATAGGCAGTGGGATTTTCTGTGTGGTTTCTGATCCAACCATTATGAACTGCGCCATAATCGGAAATGCCGCGACATCTGGCGGCGGAATCTTTTCCGATATGTCTTCACCATACATAGTGAACTGCACCGTCAGCGACAACGTTGCCGAGCAGTATGGCGGAGGAATGTCTTGCGATGGTGGTTCGTCTCCAACGATAACAAACAGTATCTTATGGAACAACTCGGCGCTCTACGGAGCAGAGATTGCGCTCACCGCCGTCTCTTATCCGTCTTCTCTGGCTGTAAGCTTTAGCAATATGAAAGGCGGCGAAACCGGCGTCTATGTCGAATCCGGGTGCGATATTATCTGGGATATGTTGAGCAATATTGACGCTGATCCGCTTTTTGTAGGCGGAGGAGACTATCATCTGCGAGCAACCTCTCCATGCATTAATGCCGGTATTGACGTGGCGATCCAATCCGATATTGACGGAGAGGACAGACCCCACGGCGATGGCTGTGACATGGGATCAGACGAATACTATGGAATAGGAGATCCTGTCATAGCAGCGAGCGTGGATTACTTGGAGAATTCTTGCCTCGAGGGAGAAAGTGCGCCAGATCAAAGCTTTCTGCTCTGGAATTCAGGGGGTGGGATGCTATCTTATTGGATAGCTGATGAAGCAGACTGGTATGAGTGTCTACCTCCAGATGGCCATTCCATTGGTGAAATAGATACGGTCACGGTGTACTACGACAGCGATTTGTTGTCTGCTGGGGAATACTCCGGCGCCATTACAATAAGCGATGACGCGAATCCCACCGACGTGAAGATAATACCAGTTACACTAAAAGTAACCGGATTGCCACAAACGATGACTTTTACCTCCATCGGCGCCCATGATGGAACGGTGCTTGAATCAGAGGAAACCTCCGAAATCGGCGGAAGTAACAATTCGACCGTTGCAATTTCGACCGCCCTCCGCGTGGGCGATGAGTATGACACACTCCAGGGTGAGCGCCAGTACAAAGCCATAGTTTCGTTTGACACTTCAATTATCCCTGACGGCGCAACCATTCTTTCAGCCACGCTTAAACTGACCGGAGGGGGATTGAAAGGCACAAATCCTTTGACCACGCATGGACCATTGTATGTGGATATCATTGCTGGATCGTTTAGCGACAATCCCGCTTTGGAGAACGCAGACTTCCAGGCGTCGGCTACGGCGATGCAAGTGGCTACAATGAGTAAGCCATTGCCGGGGAGCCGCATTTCAACCGGGAACCTCGACAGTGCTGGTCTTGCTGCAATTAATGAGGCGGGGTTGACTCAATTGAGAGTGTATTTCTTCAAGGATGATAACGATAATAATAGCGATTGGGTCGGCTGTTATTCCGGTGATAGCTCAATTCCAGAAAACCGGCCACAATTAGAACTAATTTATCAGGATTAGAGATGCTCTCGGAGCGTCATGTTATGGGAGATGCTAACCTGCCCCCCAAAATAAGTACCACGTGAAGTGTGAGGTCCGAAGGGGTGTATAATTAAGCGAAACGGGAGGAGGACCTGCACATGAAGCGGTACACAGAGGAGCAGATAATTCGGATGTTGAAGGAGGCGGAAGCGACATCGATAAGCGAGACCAGCCGGAAGCACGGGGTCTCGGAATGGTCATTGTACCGGTGGCGCAAGATGTATGGCGACATGGATATACCCGACGCCAAGCGTTTAAAGGTCTTGGAGAAGGAGAACGCGCGCCTCAAGCGGATTGTAGCGCAGCAGGCGGTTGATATAGACGCGTTGAAGGAAGTACTGTCAAAAAAATGGTAAGCCCTT
>QZKU01000003.1 GCA_003598085.1 Candidatus Abyssobacteria bacterium SURF_5 | reverse complement strand
TACGGCTACCGCACCTTCGAAACTTTTTCTTTGGCCCTTTATCACGTACTCGGAAATCTCCCTATACCAGAATTAACCCACAAATTCTTGTGAGGAGCTTTTAATTATAACATAAGAATTGTGCAACAGGTTACGCGGGAGCATCGTTTTGACTGAGCACACCTGTGGTGCTAAGATTTGAGAGGGAGAACAATTTTAATTTATGCGAGAGGAAGCAGCTTCCCGTCGATGAACCGAAGTATCAAAATTATTTCCATAACGTCGGCCGCTTTACTGGTTGCCATTGGGCTGGCAGTTGTGGCGCTCTCTCTCGCCCTCAGATCGGGGGAGTTGAAGAAATATGTCGAGCGCCGAGCCGAGGAGGCTACAGGACTGCAAGTGCAAATGGATTCTCTCCATTTCGGCTGGCCGCCGCAAGTATGGGCGGATGCCGTTTCCATCTCGCCGCCCGAAGAGGAGCCCATCCTTGTTGCGGAAAGGCTGCGGCTGAGGACTTCATTGATCGCGCTCTTACGCGGGCAATTTCTGCTGCTTGAATTGGTATCACCCGATGTGTCCATACGGGAAGCAGGGCTGCGCGTGATAAAACAGGAATTAGCTGACAGAGATTCGGGCGAAGGGTTTTCGTTCGGACTCATAAGGATAACTGACGGATCCGTTTCCGTTCTCGTTCCTCCTGTTGCCGCCCGCTTGTCACAAGTGAATGCGACATTTCGAGAATCAATTCTCAGCGGCGGCAAACAGATACTGACGCTGAATGCCGCAGAGGCGCAACTTGTTGTGGAGCGGGAGGCTCAAGTTCCTCAGCAGATTCTGTTGAAGGATATCCGGTCCGAAGTTTCAGTGGCGTCTTCGGAGCGGGCATTCGAGATTCGAGCCGATATTGATGCTTTGGTGACTGCCGATACTCCTCTTCTTGCGCTCCCGCCGGACTTCCCCATCGGTCTCTCGCTCACCGCGGATTTTCTGCCCCGGCAGAATGCCGTGGAGAATGCGGTCCTCAAGATGGGTAGCCCGCTGGTACGTGACGCACAGGCATATGGATCGGTAAAACACCTGGATTCCGAGCCCGCGCCAAATCTCCGTTTTACGGCGGAATTGCCTCAACTACAGCGTTTGACTGAATATATGGAGCTGTTGCAACGTCCTGAATATGAGCACGCACAGGCAAACGGTAAATTGCGCCTTGAGGGGGAGTTGACGGGGACATTCCGCCAACCGAAGCTTTCCCTGAGCGCAAATGTCGAAGAAGCAGCAATTACGTGGAACGGCTTTTCCGGAGAAGGAATACAGGCGGTGATCCCTGTCGTTTTCGAAGAAGGAACATTCACGATGGGCCCGGGAAAACTCATTGCGGAAAAAGCCTCCTTGCCGTTTGGCAAACAGGTTCTCGAGGCTTCCGCAATGGAGGCACAGCTATATGTCGACTCGACAGCCGCTCACATACGGAGTCTTGAAACCGCAGTGGCTCCGTTCGGTACGGTCACAGGACAAGCCAAATTCGAGTTCGCTTCCGGCCGGTTGAGTGGCAAAGCCCGACTCAAGGATGCCGCGGCTTCGGCGGCCATGGAATTTCTCTCCGGCGCCAGTGAGTCCCTGACTGATGTTTCTATGACAGGCTCAGTTTCTCTCGACACCGATTTTGAAGCCGCCTATAAGAATACCTTGAACAATCTCAAATTCGATTTCGCGTTTGCCTTCAAAAACGGTTCCCTCGCGCCTGCGGAATCCTTCGAATTTTCAGGCCTCGACATCGAGGCGAAAGGACGTATTTCGAGCGGGAACGCCGGCGGGCCCTGGATGGCGAATGTGGACGGCAACGTGGCAGGCTTTTTACTTGAACATCCTGCCTTGGGAGAGGCCCTCACAGTCAATGACTTTCCTTTCTCCTTGTCCGGCGCCTATTCGCTTGAAGAGAACAAAGTGACGAACGCAGTGGCGGCAGTTGATCTGGGCGCGTTGGGGAAAATCAGGGTGTCCGGAGACGTCGCACTCGCGTCAGGCTCCGTTAACGTGGCCCTTCAAGCAGAGGACGTGGAAATTGCGCAGGTTGAAGAATTCATTTCGCCTGCTCTATACGAATTGCCGGAAGGAGTTTCCGTAGGAGGGATCGCGGGAATTCGTGCGACAGTCGAGGGAAGTCTGCTGCGATCACCGAGAGAACTGAAAGGTGACCTTTCGCTCGAATTGAAAAACGGCCAGGTGGCGTCGGGCGATTTTGTGACGGCCGCCGGTCTTGCCGTGGAAGCGCAAGGCGCCTACGAAAGCGAGTCCCCGGCAGACTCATGGCGCTTCGATTTCAGCGGAAAATTCGGCGGCTTCGAACTGCTGGTCCAAACATATTATCAATCGTTTCAGGAAACGGAATTTCCTTTTCATCTGTCCGGCAGATATCTCGTAGACCAAAAGGCGATCCAGCAAATGGAAGCGACCGTGGGGCTTGCCGATATGGGCAAAGTCGCGGTAAGCGGCGACATAAAGCTTGAGCCTGTGCCTTCCCTGGAGCTGAGGATACAGAGCGAAGAACTGATTCTCGCTTCTCTCTACGATCAGGTGGGCCGGCAGGTTTTCTCCCAGGCTTCACCCGAATTAGAGGAAGCACAGGTTGCCGGCCGTGCCTCCGGCGACCTGCTTCTGACTTCGAATGGCGGTTCATGGAAAGCGGAGGGAGCCGTCAAGCTGGCGGACGGCCGCTTTTCCCTGCCGCAAGACGGCTTCGCTGCCGACACAATCGAGGTGGATCTGCCGTTTTCGCTTCATTCGCCCGGGGAACAGACGCAGGACGATTCTTTTGAAGACGCTGATTTCGGCTCCGTTCGTTTTAAAGGTATTGAAGTCGGCCCGGCACAAATCGAAGCGCTCGATCTGACCGTTGCCATCCAGGAAAACGCACTGTATGTGCAAAAGCCGGCCGCTATCGAGACGCTCGGAGGAACACTGAACCTCGGCGAGGTGCGCGCGAAAAACCTTCTGGGGCCGTCTGTGGAAATGAAGACATCTTTTATGGCGGAGGGTGTAGCATTGGCCCCGCTTTCTCGAGTTATGGGGCTGCCGGAACTGCCAGGAACCTTGAATGCGCTCTTCCCCGTCGTGCTGATTTCGCCCGATAGTATCACGACCACCGGAACGGCAAAGCTTTACACTTTCAACGGAACAATCACAATCGATTCTATTGCTATCGAGCAGCCGTTTTCGCCGGTGCGAACATTCAAAGCCGATCTCGATTTCGATAATATTCGACTCGCTCACTTGACAGACGTGCTCGAATTCGGCAAGATCACGGGCATTATCGAAGGGACGGTAACCGGATTGGAGGTCTCGCAAGGCCAACCGGCTGCTTTTGTCGCCGATTTTGAGACGGTCGAAACGAGGAGAGTCCCTCAAATCATCAATTTCGATGCCATCGAAAACATCAGCATCCTGGGGACCGGCCGGGGCTTTCAGGCAATGCTCGGCCGGGGCCTTTTTTCCTTTATCGATGAATTTCGCTATGATAAGATCGGATTTCAGACCGCGCTCAAGAACGACAACTTCAGAATCAGGGGGAAGGTGGTGAGAGACGACACAGAATATTTCGTGAAGGGGATTTTTTTGGGTCCATCGATAAACGTCATCAATCGAAATCCGGGCCAGACCATAAGCTTCAAGTCGATGGTTGAGAGAATAAGCCGGATTCAGAGAACACAATCGGAAGACGCAAATGAATGATGAGAACCTCAAAAAAGGAGGCAATAACATGAAACACTCTCTCAGGTTGATCGTGTTCCTTGCGGTGGTGCTGACGCTGGCATGCGTGACGGTAAACGTATATTTTCCCGCCGCCGAGGTCCAACAGGCGGCCGACAGGATAGTCGAGGACGTCTACCGCGATGTGCCGCCTTCACCGCAAACTGCGCCGCCGGAACAGAGCATGCTCAGGCGCGAATTCAGGAGACTGTTCTTTCAGAACCAGGCATTCGCTCAGGCAGATATCAACATTACCACCCCAAATATCCGCGCACTTCGCGCCTCTCTTGAGAAGCGCTTCGAAGAATTGGCTCCGTTCTATGAGAAAGGAGCCATCGGAATCGGAAACAACGGCCTGCTCAGCATTCGCTCTCTCGAGGGCTTGAGCCTCCAGGAAAAGGCCGAGGTAAACAAGCTGGTAAAGGCGGATAACGCCGACCGCGAGAACCTGTATTCGGAAATTGCGAAGGCAAACGAACTCGGGCCGGAAAATGTGCCCGAAATAAGAAGATTGTTCGCCAATAGCTGGCGAGAGAAGGCCCGAAAGGGATGGATCATCCAGAATGATAAGGGCGAATGGGTGACGAAGAATTGACAGTGCGAAGGGGACCAATCTGTTTAACGATCACGATGATGCCTGTCCCCGGAGCAAGCATGCGACTCAATCGTGAAAGAGTCTCCGTCCTCTTCGCAAGTCAGGCGAATCAACCGCGGCAAACTCAAAAATGAAGGCGCCCCTCACCGGGCGCCTTCATTCTCATCATGTAAATATATAAAACTAGACGTTGCTCTTGAGAACCTGTCCTGCTTTGAACCCGACGCTCTTGCTGGCCTTGATCGTGATGGCCTCGCCGGTCCTGGGGTTTCTGCCCTTGCGCGGCTTTCTCTTGCGTACATCAAATGTGCCGAAGCCGACAAGCTGAACCTTCTTATCCTTTTTCAGGCCTCTGGCGATATTATCGATTACGGCAGACACCGCCCGTTCGGCCGCAGCCTTGCTCGCCTTTAAGTCCTTCGCAACCGCCTCAATGAGATCGCCTTTGTTCATTTGCCGTCTCCTTTCACCTGCTCCCCGTTTCGGAAAAGTTCTGCTGAAAGCCCATCCTGTAGCCACTATCCCCCTTTCGCCTCTTTTTTCTTTTCCCGCTAAAACGCCCGCCGCTGAAAATTATTTTTTTCGGGCGTGATTATACCAGAAAGCTAAAATGCGTGCAACAAATTTAATCGAATCTGCCCTTTGACGGCGTTTGCGGCGATTCAATCTAAAACCGGATCGCTCCAACCATGATGGCCGTCGACAGGGACGTAACGGTTTCAGATTCGATCACCGGCCGACAGGATGCCTCAATATACACCGAATTGTTCGGTCGCCTTGACGAGAGCATCGATATTTTCGGCCGGCGTTCCTCGGTCGATAACGCCGCCGCTGGACAGGACGAATCCGCCCCCCGCTGCCGCCGCTTCAATGCACCGGCGGGATTCTTCGAGGACAACGTTCGAGTCCGCGCGCATCAGAACCGCCACGGGCGCTACGTTCCCCACCAAGCAGATACGGTTTCCTATTTGTTTTTTCAAGGTCGCCAAATCGTGCATGAAGCCCATATGAAAGGCTTTCGCTCCGGTCTCAGGCGCAAGATCCGTCAAGTTATGCATCGCGGAATCGCAATGATAGATGGTGAGTGAATCGGCATGCTCCTGAAAAATACGCCGCGTGTACGGCAGGAAGAACTCTCGAAACAGCGCTGGCGAAAGCAATCCCGAAATGTCGTCGCACAGAAATACCGCCGCCAGCTGTCCCAGTGCTTTTTTCTGCATTGCAAGATATGCTAAAAGCGTCTCCGTTGCGATCTCGAGGAGACGGTGGCACTTGGCCGGATGATCGTACATGTCAATCATGAATTCGCTGATGCCGCGGATCAGCGCTGCAAGAACGATCGGGCCCCGCAGGCTCCCAAACCCGACCGGCCCGCGAGAATTTCCAATGCCGACCTGCAGCCCGCGTTGCACCGCAAGGTGATTCATCATCTCGAAATACTCGAGGATACGAGGAAACAGCCCGTCTCGACCTACATCGGGCACTTCAAGGTCTTCCACCTCGTCTATGCTTGCAAGAGCGGGCTTTGCCCACGGCGAATCGTCTTCCGGCCAGTACACCTCGCAAAAGGCCGCCGCTTCTGTCACAACCCCAAAATCGGTATAGAGCGGACTGAGGCCGTTGAACCTGAGCTGCACTTTCGCCTGGGCCTCGAGCATCTTCACCGGATCATTATGATATTCCCGTTGCGCTACAGCGCCGTACTCCGCCATGAACCCGCTCTCGATCGGCAAAAAGACAGGCACCTGGTCGGGCGCCTGCCCTGAGAAAGCCTGGTACATGCGCATCGCATTCGTCAGCGGATCTATCATGAATACCTTCCTGTTTTCCTCTCCGTGCAAAGGAACATACCACAGTCGCCGAAGAATTGTCAAAAAGCGGGCCTTGTACAACCGTAAACCTTGCGATCTTTTTACTTTCTGCGCCTACTTTGGGTTTTGCATCGGCAACGCTGCTCGCTTGAATATGAACGTTTATACCGTTTCTCAATTGCAAAATGCTTGACGTATTTCACATAATATGATATATTTTGAAGATCTTACAGAGAAAACCGTGAGCGACCATCGCTTTGCCATGAATCGCACAAGTTGGCCCAGGGGGGGAATTGATATGGTCTCAACGGAATTCCTGGCGCTACAGAACCAGACCGCAGCTCAGTTATTCCATACCTGCCTTATTGCTTATATTGACCCCGGAACCGGAAGCTATCTCTTTCAGTTGCTTATTGCGGCGCTGCTTGGAGCTGGATTCGCAGTAAGAACCATTCGAAGGAGAATACTCGATTTGCTCCTGGCGATTGGCCGCAGCCGAAAGCCCCCCATTGAAGCCTCCGCAGAGCCCGATGAGCCATCCCCAACACCCCGGCAAAATGAACTATCAGAGTAGCCGAAAAGCCGTCAGGTGAATAGTACTCATGAAAACCGGTGAAACAACACTGGTCGCCGGGTCTTTTCGAGATCCGAGCGGGTTCTTGTTTTGGCGCGATGGTTCATTGTACCGACAGGTAAACGGCGGATATGCGCAGGCATTCGACTATCTGATACAAAGCGGCCTGTATGGCGAGCTGACAAAAAGCGGACTTCTGGTCGAGCATGAGGAAGTCCGACCTGCGCTCGGGATCTCCGCTGACGCATATAAAGTCCTGAAACCGCGCCTTATCCCTTTCATCTCCTATCCCTATGAGTGGTGCTTCAGTCATTTGAAAAACGCCGCCCTGGCCACTCTGCACATTCAGCAGAAAGCTCTTGAAAAAGGAATGTCGCTGAAGGACGCGAACGCGTATAACATCCAGGTGCTTGAGAGCAGGCAGGTGCTCATTGATATCCTTTCGTTTGAGCGTTACGTCGAGGGGCGCCCCTGGGTTGCCTATAAGCAATTCTGCGAGCATTTCCTGGCCCCGCTGGCGCTGATGTGCAAGAGGGACGTGCGCCTCGGCCAGCTCCTGCGGATCCACCTCGAGGGCATTCCGCTTGATCTTGCCCGCTCACTACTACCGATCGGCAGCAAGTTAAATCCGTCAATCTGGCTGCACATCGTCATGCACTCGCGCAGTCAGAGAACACATCAGAGCACAACGATCAGACGGGAGACGATCACAAAGACCTTCACCAGGCGCTCCTTCTTCGCTCTCCTCGACAGCCTCGAAACAGCTATCCACAAACTAACCTGGCGGTGGGATCGCGGCCATTGGATCAACTACTACGAGGGACAACACAACTATACAGATGACGCTCTGGACCAGAAGGCGAATATTGCCTCCGAATTCCTGGATCGCATTCGGCCGCAGACGGTATGGGATATTGGGGCAAATACCGGCAAGTTCAGCCGCCTCGCCTGCACGAGAGCCTCGTATGTTGTTTCCTGGGATCTGGACCCCGCATGCGTGGAGCATAATTACTCGACGATGCTGACCGCGGGCGAAAAGAATATCCTGCCGCTGCTGCTGGACGTGACGAACCCGACCCCGGGCATCGGCTGGGATAATACCGAGAGAATGTCCTTTACTGATCGAGGAGCCATCGATGCGGTTCTTGCGCTCGGGCTCATCCACCACCTGGCGCTTGCGAACAACGTTCCGCTCTCCCGAATCGCCTCCTTCTTCCAAAAGCTCGGCGACTGGTTAATCGTTGAGTTTGTCCCCAAGGATGACTCACAGGTCCGGCGGCTGCTGGCAATGAGGGACGACGTCTTTCCGCGATATTCGCAACAGGATTTCAAAGAAGAATTCGGGAAGTTTTTTTCCATCGAGTCCGAAAAGCCGATCCCTCAAACCTCCCGCACGCTCTACTTGATGAGGAAACTTCGGTGAGCTTGAAGAAGATTACCGCAATCCATCCTTTCCTCTTCGCCGCTGCTCCGATCGTCTTCCTGTGGTCTCACAATTCTCAGAAAGTTGAATTTGTCGAATTGCTTCTGCCCGCTCTTGTTTCTGTCGGAGCGTGCGCGCTGCTGCTCGGAGTGCTCTGGCTGGTAAGCAGAGACTGGGCTCGAACCGCCGCCACCGTCTCACTCCTGCTCCTCCTTTTTTTTGGTTACGGGCATCTTTTCGAGCTGATATGGAGCTGGAACTTCTTTCAAAATGTGTTTGTCGCGCACCTGGTCTTGGGTATATATCTGGCGGTGTTTTTTGCAGGAACGATCGCAGCCGTTTGGAGAGCCCGCAACATCGAGCAGCTCACCGTCTTCTTCACCATTGCGCCTGCTGTTATCCTGCTCATTTCTCCCGTCACTATTTTCTCTCAGGTTCTTGCCACATATGAAAAGCAACCGGAAGTAGTCGTTGAACCCGTGTTAAATGTTGTGGCGGACCCAAGGCAGGCGCAGCCAAAGGCCGCCGAGCCCATGCCGGATATCTACTACATTATCCTGGATTCCTACAGTCGCGCGGACAGTTTAAAACAGTTGTACGGCTATGACAATTCCTCCTTTATCGACTTCCTGAAGAGCAGGGGGTTCTATATCGCCGACCAAAGCTTCAGCAATTATCCGAATACGATTTACTCGCTGTCGTCGTCCCTGAACCTGCACTATCTGAAAGACGGGATGAACGAAAACCAGTTGCTCAAGATGCTTCGCGAACCGCTCATTGCGCGGTACCTCCAGTCAAAAGGTTATCGATATGTGCATTTTAATACGTTCGCATCGGAAACGAGAAAATCCGATATCGCCGACGTGACCTATGATTACACCCCCCTGCTCGGCAGAGAATTCACAAGAATTCTCTTGCGGACCACGCTCTTGAGCGGACTGGAAAAATATGGGCCGACGCGATTGCTCGCCGAACATACGCTGTATCTTTTCGACAACGCAGGCGAGATCCCCCACATCTCGGCTCCAACGTTCACTCTCGCTCATTTCTTTCCGCCTCATCATCCCTTCATCTTCGATAGTTCGGGAAACTACATCGGAGATGACCAGCCGATGACGGTGCCTACCCAAAATGTCAGGAGCCTCTATGTCGACCAGTTGATCTTTATGAACGACCGAACCAAACTCTTGATCGATCAACTTCTCAAAAGATCCTCAACGCCGCCTATCATCATCATTCAGGGAGATCATGGCGGCGGATATATGACTTCCGGCCGTGCAAAAGAATGGGATCGACTCGGTATCCTGAACGCTTATTATGTCCCCGAAAATTATCGGCAGGAGTTGTATAATACAATTACGCCTGTGAACAGTTTCAGGCTGCTTGTGAAAAGTTGTTTCAATGAAAACCTGAAGAGGCTGCCGGATGTCAGTTACGTCGTCAAGGATGAAAAATTTGTCAAATCCGAGGTGGCAGCACGGGGCAATGACCGGCCTTAGATCTCCCCACAGGCCGCACGTCACCCGATCGCGCAATCGCGTGTAAAAAGAAGGTGCATCATGCAGGTTCAGTCGTGCCCGCAATGCGGCGGCGAAATGAAAAACTACGTCTGCCCCCGGTGTGGCTACAGTATCACGCCGCCCCATACCCGGGTTTTCCACTATGAGTGGAGGAGCAAAACCCGGATTTTTGGATTTCCGCTGGTACACGTCGCGATTGGGCGAAACCGTGAAACCGGGCGCTTGCTGGTTGCAAAAGGAATCATTGCAATCGGCCAATTTGCTGTCGGGTTAATAACGATTTCTCAGTTCGGCGTGGGATTACTTCTCGGGATCGGACAGCTTACCGCCGGCTTTCTGGCCATAGGACAGGTCGCATTGGGCGGATACTTTGGGGTGGGACAGCTCGCGACAGGACTGACAGCGATCGGGCAATTGGCATTAGGGAAATTTGTTTTGGCCCAAGTGGGAATTGGAAGATACGTATGGTCCGCCGACTCCAGCGATCCCGTCGCTATTGAATACTTTACCGCCCTGTGGAACTGGATAAAAAGCACCCTTGCGACTTAATCGACCTTGAATACGAACAGGAAAATGCGTCCCTGACCGCTGCTAAATGATCGGGGTTTCCTCCTCGTGACCGTCCCCCCCCGTTGGCGCGGACGCTTTCTGGCGACGCAGGTACTTTGCCGCAGCATATCCTCCACGAAGCAACGCAGATATCTCAGCCATCGGCGCAAGCAGATTTTCCGAAACCGTATCAGAAAGTCTTTCGAACTTATTCAGATTTTCGGTAAACACTGCATCCACCCGCTCGGCCTGGTTTTTGACCCGCGTGCTGACATCATTAACCACGTCGGTCATGGCGGCGACTGAACCGCGAGCCGACTCTACCATTACCTTGATGTCGCCGCTGATGTCGGCCGCCCTCCCTCCGACAGGCTGCGACGCCTTGACGAATTCATTAACCCGTTCAAGAATCTCATTGACTCGAGGCAACAGGTCGTTCACCGATTGCCGAACAGCGTGAGACGCGCTGATTGCGCGCCTCAAAACAACCAGGAGCACTATTGCACTCGCGATGATTATGGCTGTCTGCAAGGCAATGAGGGCGTCCAGGATGATGAATGTCGTTAGCATAAGCCGGTTCCTCTGTCGTTAGCTGGCCAGTAAGTGGGCTTTCGATTGCGGACAAGCGATATTCTTTCCACAGCGCGGTGGCTGACCTGAGAACGGGAGACCAGTCGCCGCCACATACATCGTACTGGCGCTACTGCCGTTTGAGCATCCAGGCGTCTTTTTCTTCGAGATATGCGCGTTTCGCGGCGTCTATCGCTTCGGCAACCGCGTCTCTACCTTCTCGGCTGAACGTGGTTCTGCCCCTCGTGATCAGCTGTTGCGTTGAAGAGCTGATTTTCTCGCTGGTCCTCTGCAACCGATCCTTTGCACTTTTCACTCCGCTTCCGAGCGATTCTCTGCCCTCTCTCAATCGCGAAGAGATCTGCTCGCGGGTTTCGGCGCCGGATTGTGGAGCCATTAACATACCGACCGCCGCCCCCACAGCACCTCCTAACAAAATGTAAGCCATTGTGACGCCTGCTTTTGTTGCCTTTGTAGCTTCCATAACAACCCCCTTCAGAGATAAAGCACCCTCTTCAACAGGAGCCAAGCCCTCCTTTGTGTTTTTTTAAATATGACATGGTTCCGCAGAATCTGCTATAAACTCAGTGCGGGTCGCCCGCCCCGGATCCGAAACGCGCTGGCTTCACTCTCACGTCTGTTCCGGCAAGGACAGATGATAAATTTGTTAGTTTCCTTAGCAGTCCGGCGCCTGAAAATCCCCTTTTTTGTGCATTATATCCGTTATTTTTACCCGCAGGAGCCGTTGCCCCGGCGCATAAGCAATTCATCATCAGTTTCTTCTGGCTCCCATTTCGTTATAAGACCTTGGTGCGGACGAAAAAGGTTGACAAACGGCCTGTTATTTCTGTAAGATAAGCACAAATCTAAGAGGAGGAGAAGAAGCTGGGCGGCTCTTCAACATCGTGATGATCTTTATCATCCCGACCTCTTCGTCTATCAATAAAAATCCCCGATTTTGGTATTAAGCTTATGAAACAGGCGCTAATCCTCGTTTGTCTATCCTGCGGGATCCTCATGTCTTCCGGCGGCCATGCCCGCGGCTTCCCCGATCCTGATTCGAAATCCGCGCAGCAGCGCCCATCTCCACAAGACACCTCCGCCGCCCCAAATCAAGGAACGCCTAATTCAAAAGATTTGGCGGATAAGGTGGGCTTGATACGTCTGTATAGCGTTATCGACGGCAAACTGATCCCGATCATTTACCGGAAGGAAGATTTGAAATCGATGTCCCGGATCGAAATGGACGGGTATGTGTGCGGTATAGTCGTCTTATGTGAAGAAGATATGGCAGTGGATATAGAGGGCAAGGACCTGAACAGGATTCGAAAGAACTCCGATGGGACTTACTCTCTCAAGTATTTCGGAACGTTAAAACCCCAGGATCTGGAATTGCCCGACCTCGACCAGGCGTATTACGAAAAAAATGGTTCCGTCACTGCCGAAAATTCGTTTCTCGGCGGCGGATATTCGCTCTTTCCAAGGGTGAACGGCACCGCTTTGGATCAGGAAAGCGAATTCAATTTGAACTTCTCATCGGCAGGAAAGACGTACACGATCCCGATCAGGCAGAGAGAGTTGACCACCGTCCAAACCGTTTCGGTGGAACCAAAGGAAAGAGACGATATCACATTCCAGTACATCGGAAACGATCTTGATGGACTGAAACAAGAAACAGACGATTTCGAGCAAAGACTGTACGCTATAACCGAGGGAATTGATTACGTGGAATCCACGCTCGGCGTAAACCTCGTTGATGAAGTCACCATCATAGACTATGAGGAAATTTACAATGCGGTCACGTGCGATGAAGGCAGTGACATCTGGTTTTACGTGCGAACGCTTCGAGAGGAACCCCTCGATGAATTGAGAACGATCGCGGCTCATGAAACATTACATATTTTGGGCGACAGGATCCAATGCACCGCGAGCCCCGGCTTTCGAGAGTATTTTGCCGATCTGAAGGGGTTTGACGATTTTTCTTACGAGCGCTTCATGCTTACCCTGACCGGGAATGCCCTTTCGGACGAGACGGAATCCAATAACAATGTCTTCTTCAGCTTCATCAATGAGAAAAATTTTCTTGAGAATATGAAGGGCGGACATTCACAGAAAAACATGGAGGAATTGTTCGCCTCTTTCTTCCACTCGCTCATTTTCATGGATCGTCTCCAAAAAAATCTTGACAAGCCGGTGAAAATCAGCGGCGCCAGGCGCCGCTTGTCAGCCGCGGAACGCAGAATCGTTCTGGATGAATACCTGCGCGGCATCAGGATTTTGCTTGAATCCGTTTCGCAGGAGGGCGAATCAAACCCCATCGCCCAGAGGACCCGTCTCTTCCTGCGCGACAGGATGGAGGACGCTCTTGCGCTTCGAAATGGCGAGGAAAACTTGATCTGATCCAAAAGAAGAAGGCTTGACGGAGCTTCATCCGCCAAGCCTTCTTTTATTGCGCATATCTCTCGACGTCTCTTACTTCCTTTATGGCCCTACCTGCCGTAGCCGCCCCTGAAATCCTGCTCATATTCCTCGCCGTATTCGGGACGCATCCGTTGCTGCCGCTGCCGGTATTGCGACGGAGCTTCAAAATAGCTGTGGATCCTTCTTTCCCATTGAGGATTATCCAGTTGCTGCAGATTGTTCCGTGTCAGCGAAGGAGCGCTGAAGAACTGCTGCTGAGAGACGTCAATCACCAGTTGATCCTCCCGGAGGCTGGGATTGGCCGCCTGCCATGGAATCGCGATGATCTGGTTCGGTCTCTGTGCAGATGATATCAGCAGATATTTGATGCGGCCGCTGTCATCGGTCACCAGATCCTCGAGCGTTCCCAGTTCCTGGTTTTGCCGGTTCATCACGTTTTGATCGACCATTTCAGTGGCGCGAAAAATGCTCACGCGTTCAGGATAGTATTCCCGCATCATCGAAGAATCCATCCCCGCGGGCTCCACTCCAAAATAGCTGTGCACACGCTGGTCAAACTGCGGATTGTTGATATAGTCGCGCCAGTTCTGACTGGTGAAGGTGGGTGCATCTCTCAGCTTGCTCTGAGAGATGTCGGCTGTTAAAGTCTCACGTTCAATATCCGATTGCACCACATTGAACGGAATCGCGACCAGTCGGTTGCCCATTTCCATTTCTTCCGCAGGAGAAAGGATCACGTACTTGATGCAACCCATTTCGTTGGTGAATAGATCCTTGACCACTCCTAACTGTTGGCCCTGCGTGTTCGTCATCAATTCTCCAATAAGCGCATTGGCTCTCATGCCGGTCATCATGCCGCCACCGCGCATCTCTCTCATCGAGCCGACGCCATAGTAGCTGTTAATCCTATGCTGCATCTGCGGGCTTTCAAGATTGGACAACTGATTCTGGGAGAAGTGCGGGGCGCTGTTCAACTTTGACTGACTGATGTTGACCATTAGAGCGTTTGGTTGAATGCTTGGCTGAGCCGCATTCCATGGGATTGCCGCAACTTTGTCTTCAAAGCCCTGAATCATGCTGCGGGAAAGAATGATATACCTGATTTGGCCGTTCTCGCTCAACACAAGATCTTCGACTGTCCCAAGATTCTGGCCCTGCTGGCTCACCACTCGCTGTCCGATTAAATCTTCAAGCCGCGCGTTTTCACTGGAAGGAATTCGGGTGAAATCGCCGCGCCCGGCCCGGGGGCTTGCGGCAATGTTGCGCATGTGAAAGTTGGTTCTGGACCCGCTCTTCTGCGAATCCATCGTTCCCCGCTCGAGTTCCTGCTCACGCATGCCGGGTTCAATCTCTCTTTGTCTTTGGTTCTGCCGGAAATATGCATTTACGCGCTGCTGCCATTGTGGATTTTGAAGTTGACTCCAGTCGCTGCGCGCGAACGTCGGGGCGTTCCGTAATTGACTCTGGCTGAGATTCAGAAAAACTTTGTCCTGTTGCATACGAGGATTGGCGGCGCTCCAGGGTATGGCAACGAACTGATCCTTTTCAGCGATGCCCTGCGCGGGAGACATGATGATATAGCTGACGCGCCCATTCTCGCCAATCACCAGGTTCTCCACCGTTCCCAATTGTTCGTTTTGTTGGTTCGTGACGCTCTTGCCCACCAGATTGCTCATGACGAAGGAATCTTGCGATGATCCCTTCATGGCCGATGGTGATGCGCCTCCAATATCTCCCCCGGCCGCAAAAGACGGAGCCGCCAGGAAAACGAAACTCGTGAGCGCCACCCCTGCCGTTATCCAAAACTTCCTCATTTGTGTTCCTCCTTGTTTTTCGCACACGTCCTACAGAATTCCTAGTACCAACATACCACCCGAACAACAGGCGGTATATGGGGTGTACGTTGTAATTTTTGCGAAAAGACCCATTCCCGCGTTCGCGACGACACCGGACATCATTACCGCGCCAGGAAAAATCATGCCGCCGGGACACAATGTCTTG
Organism: Candidatus Abyssobacteria bacterium SURF_5; assembly: GCA_003598085.1. Taxonomy (NCBI): domain Bacteria; kingdom Pseudomonadati; phylum Candidatus Hydrogenedentota; class Candidatus Abyssobacteria; species Candidatus Abyssobacteria bacterium SURF_5. The sequence continues at coordinate 6,294 of QZKU01000003.1, read as the reverse complement.
CTTCGGAAAAACATGCGTGTTAACATTGGAAATAATAAAGGTTTAGTAAAAGAGCCGGCATCCTGTTTCGGCAGTTCGCTGTGGTTGGCTTTTTTTGCAGAATTCTGTTCGGCGAAAGGTTATTTTGAATATGAAGAAAAAAGTCGTCCTGGTGGAGGATCATACGATTCTGCGGGAAGGTCTGCGCGCGCTCTTGAACGCCAGCGAAGATTTTGAAGTGATTGATGAGGCGGAAGACGGATTACAGGCGATGAGGTGCCTCGAGAAAAATAAGCCCGACCTGATCCTGCTCGACCTTGTCATGCCCCGCATGAACGGCATTCCCGTCATCAAGGAACTTAAGCGCCGCTGGCCGGAAATCAAGATCCTGGTGTTGACCATCCATAAATCGGAAGAATATATCCTCGAGGCCCTGCAATCAGGAGTCGACGGATACTGCCTCAAGGACGCAACTCACGCAGAATTGATGTCGGCCATGCGCAGCATTCTCGGAGGGAAGTCCTATCTGAGTCCGGGAATATCGACAAAAATCTGCGAGTGGTTCCTGCAAGGAAGAAAACCGCCCGCGGAAGGGTGCTCGCCCTGGAGCTTGCTGACCGAGCGGGAGAAGGAAGTATTGAAGCTGATCGGCGAAGGTTACATGAATAAGGAGATCTCCAACTATTTATGCATCAGCGTAAAGACGGTGGAGAAACATCGCTCGAATCTCATGAAGAAGCTCGACCTTCATAATGCCTCCTCCCTCACCGCGTACGCGATAGAGAAAGGACTCATTGCCCGGTGAGGTCATTGCCTCGGCCATACAGTCCTCACCCGCGTCCCCTCTCCCGACCCGGATTCAAGAAGAAACATGCCCCCGGATGCTTCAGCTCGGTTCTTCATGCTCATCAGGCCCATCTTGCCGATGCCGCTCCTCGCCTCGTCCTTGACATCGAAGCCTCGTCCGTCATCTTGCACGAGTAACTCCAGAAATTCCTTCGTTTTCAACAGAGAGAGTCTCACCCGCTTTGCGCCGCTGTGTTTGGCCACATTGTTCAGTGCTTCTTGAATTATTCTGTACACCACCACTTTCAGCGACAATGGAATTTCCTGTTCCAGGGCATCCAGATGTTTTTCCACCTTTATCGAAGAATACGTCTTCTGGAATTCGGAACAGAAAGAATTAATAGTTGCAATAATCCCGAGATCGTCGAGAACCGACGGCCATAAATTCGTCGATATCCTCCGAGCTTCTTCCATCGCGCTCTGTACCAGCGGTATCACTTCCGCAAGCGACACTTCCGCGCGCCCCCTCTTCTTTTCCAGTTGCATCAGATTCTTTTCCAGGGTGTACTTGATCGCCGCGAGTGAGGCTCCCAGACTGTCATGAAGCTCTTGAGCAACCAGTTTTCTTTCAGACTCGTGCGCGTAGAAAAGCTGTGAAGAAACATTACCGGTCACGCCGGCCTCGCGTTCCTGCTCAAGGGCCGGTTCTTGCGTGACCACGTCCTCGAGCGCCAGTAAAACAAACTGTTTCGAGTTCTCGCGATCGACTAATTTCATTGCGGTCTGCCGAACCTGTGCATACGCGCCGCTCTTGAGGAGAAATCTGCCTTCCAGTCGATACTGTGTTTCCGCTCCATTCAATAACTGTTGAAAGAGGCGATCCTGTTCCTGAACCTCTTCGGGATGCACCAGGTCATTTAATATCAGGCATGCAATTTCCCGATGACTATAACCGAATAATTTCTGAAACGCCCGATTCTCAACCAGGAAACGCCCTTCTGAATCCAGAAAAGCTATGGCAGTCGAATCCTCCAGGAACTTCGTCCAGAAACCGATGTCATTTCGCTGGGTCTGTTCGCATTCCTTCATATAAGCGACAGTCTTACGAACGACGCTTTCAAGCAAATGCGGTTGCGGTTCTTCTTCTTGTTCCTGGGCATCGTCCGTTTCCGTGGACAACGTCTCACCCAGATTCGTCATGATGATGATGGAGGGTGTGCAGTGCTGGGCCAGAAAATCGTTCAGCAGTTTTATCGAGGCGTCGCTGCAGTTCAAGAGGCAGATGTCATATTGTCTGCTTCTCACTTTTCCGAGGGCCAGGGCGACACCGAGGCGCTCCAGCCCGACCGTAAATTCTTTCTCCCGCAGCAGAATCTCGCTCAAAGCGGAAAAAGAAGTCCCGTTTTCTTCAATGAGCAGCAGCCTGACCGATTCTTTTCTCATAAGTCCTTCTTTGAATGCGGTTATCTGCAGACCAAAAATTTAAATCTCGAAAAACTATGTCATTTCCATGTGGTTCGCGCCATCGAAAAGAAAAGAAATTTATCGTTCGTCGAGGGGGAGCGGCAGAAGAAGCAGGAACGAGCAGGAGGAGAGGACCGCAGCCACAAGAAACGGCGTCGCCGGCCCGTAATTATCCCATAGCATGCCCGCCACAAGACTTGCCGGTAAAACGGCCACTCCGACAGATGCATGATATATTCCGAGGGCCGTCGCTTTCACTTCATAATGCGAAAGTTCGGCCACCAGCGCGCGCGAAGCCGGATTCACCGTCGCCGAATGGACGCCATAGAGCGCAAAGAGCACCCATGCCTGCCACCCGCTCCAGGCGAAGGCGGCGGTCAGGCACACAACCGCATACGAGAGGTACGAAATCAGGATGATCGGTTTGCGCCCGATCCTGTCGGAGAGGCTGCCCATCGGCAGAGCTGCCAGCGCATATATCATGTTGTACAGGAGATAAAGGAGAGGCACAAGACCCGTTGCGATTCCCAGACTGCGCGCGCGAAGAAGAAAAAACGCATAGCTGAACATCCCGAGATAAAAAAAGACGTTCAGGGCGACAAAAGCCAGTAGGCGCTTGTGAGCGGGAAGAAATCGGCTAAACCGGTCCCCGTGAGATGCTGCGGCCCGCTCTTTCTCGCGGACGAAAACAAGGAGCACAACGACCGCCGCCATCCCGAATACCGTGGATATAAGGAAAATCGACCGCATTTTGAGGCTTTCGTCTCCACCCAGGAAACGAAAGAGGAGAAAGGCCAACGCCGTGCCCGCCACGGCTCCAAGCGTATCCATCATCCGGTGGAAACCATATGCCTTCCCCAAGCCGGATGGGGCGGTGGAATCCGCGATTATCGCATCCCGCGGTGCAGTGCGTATCCCCTTACCGATCCGGTCAAAAAAACGAACGGCCAGAACCAACCCGCCGGCTCCACTGATCGCGAGCAGCGGTTTTACGGCGGTCGAAATCATGTATCCCGCCGCAGCCGGCGCTTTCCTCCGGCCGATACTGTCGGAGTACCAGCCGGAAAATACCTTCAGCAGGCTCGCTGTGCCGTCGGCGATTCCCTCGACAAGCCCAAGAAACGTCGCACTCAACCCCAGCACCTGGGTGATGAAGAGCGGAAGCAGCGACAGTATCGCCTCGCTGTGCACATCCGTCAGAAAACTGACCCACCCTAAAGCCTTCACGCTGGAATGAATGGGCTGTTCGACGGCGGTCGTATCAACCAATACTGATCCGGAGGGTTTCATCTGTCCTGATCTCAATGGGATTACGAAAACGGAAACAGACCTCGTTCCCGATTTTCCGGGTCGTGCAGTCTAACTCCCGGCTTCCCTTTTTTGCTCTTGCTGCCTTCGTATGCGCAAATGCAAGACGCACTTCCCGCACTTCGATCGCTCCGAAAAGAACCAGGAGACGACCCGAAAAACTGCCGCCCGTGATTCGCTGGGAATAGCGGCCCCATCCTCCGCCGGCGCCAAAAAATGAGGAGAATTTCTCCGGCTGAAAGCGCGGGCGAAATCCAATGCTTCCCTTTGCAGCATCATAGGAATATCCCGCCGCGGCCTCAAGCAGGGCCCAACTGCTCATCGGCCGAACATAATGGTCGCCGCATTCCACCTCATTCCAGGGACTCCGCAGGCGGCCGTCGTGTCGTTTCCGTACCGCCGCAAGGATTTCCAGAGCCTCTTCAATCATGCCCTCGAAAAGCAGCGCGCCGGCAACTTCATATTCGATGCCGGTCCACACTTCATCCGAATATAATAACGGGGTCTCCGGTTTTCCGCCAAGCGGCCAGGTGCAATTGAGCAGGCCAGCCTCGTCATCTTTCACGTAAGCTCGCGGAAACTGCTGATGCCCCGAAAAATCCTTCCGGTAATTGTGCTTGAAAATCGACTGCAGCGCCTTTCGCACACGATTGCGCGGAAGCACATACCCCAGACCCGCATTATTCGCCCACCACTGCCCAAATAACTGATCCGAATGACAGCCGGCCCCGTATGATTGCACCGATTCCGAGGCATCATGCTTGTGAATGTAATAGTGCCGGTTCCACAACAGCTCATCTGCATTTTTTCTGCCCAATCGAAATCGGTTGCGATATCGCTCGCTGCTCTCTCGATCGCCGGCCGCCTTCGCCATCTCTTCCGCGGCTCGCAACGCAGCAAGATACAAGGATGTGATGAAACTGTTCGGCCCATGAATTTCGACATCGTATGTGCATGGCTGCGGGCCGGAGATTACGCCCTCTCCGCTGTCGTACCGCTTCATGACGTGCTCCATCGCAAGACGCACATGCTCCCAGAGATCCAGGAGCCATTCCCTGCCGCCACCCGCCCTGTATTCGCGGTACGTCTTCAGGACCGCCCCCAACAGACCGTCCACCGCCGGAAAAGGCGGCCCGCCTATCCACCGGTCCCACGGCCTCGGCAATGAGAGCGGAACCACGACGCGGTGCGGCAAGTACCCGCTCTCGTGCTGCTGGTGAAGCCATTCCGTCTCTCTCATCGACCGCTCCAGTTGCGGGAAAAGACGAGCCATCGTCATCGCATAGTTCCACACGTGAGTGCAGTTCAGAGGACAGCATCCGCCGCGCTCGCCAATCATTTCAGTGCTTGCCCCGCAACATCCTTCGAATGCGTAAAAGGCCTCGTCGGCTCCGCGAAAGCAGGTGGGAGATCTGATCACAGCGACTTGTGAAGAGACCGCATCGATCAGCGGAGCAGGCAAAGTCGTCTCATACATCGCCGCGCGGAACCTGTCCGCAACACGGTCAAAAATATCCAGCTTTCCGTTCACATACTCGATAACCTCCAGGACCGATGAGAACCGAGCGGCATAACGGTTCCCCAGCCATGGAGCCGTCTTCGATGGCTCCTGCCCGACATCGAGTGTCGGCTGAACCCAATCTGCCACCCGGTTCGGGAAACGCCAGGAAAGCAGAAAAGTGATTCTCGTTTCTTCGCCCGGCCCCAAAAGAACTCGAGAGGCGAGCGCGGCGTTTATGGTTTGACCGGCCGGACTTGGCTCGCCTTCAGTCGATGAATCCAGCCAACCGTCGCTGGCAAAGTCATCCCATAGATCGTCAAGAGATGCCCATTGCGCGCGTGCTGCGGCAGATCCGTCCAGAACGGCTGTTGCCATCTCGCCGGAACGGCTGTCATTCTCCGAAAGACTCCCATTATCCATCACAATGGCTGTGTAATTCCGCCGCCGAACGACCGCATTCCGATTGCCTCCGAAAGAAGGATGGGAGATGCCGGAAATCTCGGTTGAGTCATCCCAGCCTACCGCATTCTGCTGGCACATGAGGAGCGATACCGAGACGGGGCGCCGCACCACGTTTCGAACCTGGAAGTGGAAGATAACGGCTGGCAGACCGGAATCATCGGGATCGGGCGGAACGAAGGGGGAATAGGCTTCGAGCTCCAGATGGATCGGAGAATTGTCGATGGAGTATTTCACCGCGACGACGGGATATTCGGCATGCATCTCCAACCGGTCGATTGACGGAAGCTTCTCAAGCAGTGCGCGCGATTCGCGCGGAACGACATGGTCGGATACCGAAGGCGCGACTTCGAATGGAACATCGTAGAGACGGTTTGATTGAAGGAGCTTTGAGATTCGCTCCCGCGTTTCCTCCTGAACGGAGACAGCAAAGAAAGAGAAGGGAACGTGGGCGCAATGATTGATGTTGTTGAATATCTGCCATTGCCTCAGGCCGCCGTCTCCGCTTAATACTACATGACCGGCGCCGATGCCGCCCAACGGAAAATTGAATGCCCGCAAGTGTTCTCCTGAATACGAGAAGCCCCTTTTCTTCGCGCTCACGCTTCACCTTGATCTGAAGACCTCGTTTCCCGAACTCCATGATTATACAATTACAGTCACCAAGCATACCAGCGGCCGGCTCAATTTGGAAAAAGAGGTTCTTCTCCAAATTAGTTGGTGATCTTTAGTAAAAATGAATGGACATCTTCGAACTCTTCTGCTAGAAAGGAGTTGTGAAAGCAACCTTTCGGCAA
>QZKU01000002.1 GCA_003598085.1 Candidatus Abyssobacteria bacterium SURF_5 | reverse complement strand
AACACCAAAGCTATCACTCAGAAGAAAAAGAACAAAAGCCGCCCTCGATCAAACTTTCCTACAGAAATTACTCGGAATTTAGATGCGTAAGCCCTGGAATCCCTCTTTGCCGAGGTTGCTTAAAATTGCGATTTCTGGTATATTAGTGAATTGGCATAAAACACAGATTCCGCAGTCTTTGCTGAGACGCTGCGGGGGGCGGTGCCGGCCGGACGGCCGGTTTCCTCCGGAGGCGGAATCGAGGCAAAAACCATTTTTCGGAGGAGAATCATGGCAATTGTAACGATGAAGCAACTGCTGGAGGCCGGCGTTCATTTCGGCCACCAGGCGCGCCGATGGAACCCGAAGATGCAGCGCTACATCTTCGGCGAACGCAACGGCGTGTACATCATTGACCTGCAAAAGACAGTCCAGCAGGTTAATACCGTCTATCATTTCGTGCGCGAGATCATCGAGCAGGGCGAAAGCATCCTGTTCGTCGGAACCAAGCGGCAGGCTCAGGAAGTCGTCCGTGAGCAGGCGCAACGCTGCGGGATGTTTTATGTAACCAATCGCTGGCTTGGCGGCACCCTTACCAACTTCGAGACGATCAAGAAGAGCATCCGGCGACTCAAGCGCATAGAGAAGATGGAGCAAGAAGGGACTTTCGGGAATTTCACGAAAAAGGAAATCGGGAGGCTCCTGAAGGAAAAGGCTAAGCTGGACAAGAACCTGTCCGGTCTCAAAGATATGGCGATGCTGCCGGGCGCGATTTTTATTATTGACACCAAGAAAGAAGCGATCGCCGTCGCTGAGGCGAACAAATTAAAAATCCCCTCGATCGGGATAGTCGACACCAACTGCGATCCGGATGAAATCACGTATCCCATTCCCGGTAACGATGACGCCATTCGCTCGATCAAGCTGTTCACCACCATAATCTCCGATGCCGTACTGGATGCGAAGGCGCGCGTCCTGGAAGGTAAGGAAGTGCCGGGAACAGAACTGGGCGCAGAGATCGCAGAAAAAGACCGAGCCGTGCTTTCCCGCGCGGGCTCATCGGTCATCGAGGACGACAGCGAAGAGGAAGAGGAACCGGAGTAGGTTCTTCCTCCCTTTTCGTCGATTCATTCGCAGAATTCAAAATCATTCAATATGTCTCCGATAGAACTTTGTCAGGAGTCGGAGCATCTGTGCAAAAACTTATAGTCGGGGAGAAGAAAATGGCAATAACTGCTGAAATGGTTAAGGAATTGCGCCAGAAAACCGGCGCTGGAATGATGGATTGCAAGAAAGCATTGGTCGAGAAGAGCGGTGACATGGAAGCCGCCACGCAATACCTGCGGGAAAAAGGCGTTGCCGACGCCGCAAAACGCTCAACTCGCGCGGCCAGCGAAGGTGCTATCGGCTCCTATGTGCATACCGGCGCAAAACTGGGCGTCATGGTCGAGGTCAACTGCGAAACCGATTTTGTCGCGAGAACAGATGAATTCAAGGAAATGGTCAAAAACATCGCGATGCAGATTTGTTCGGAGAATCCGGTATGCATCGGCCGTACAGATGTGCCCGCCGATCTCCTGGAAAGGGAAAGGCAAATCGCTGAAACACAGGCGCGCCAGACGGGTAAGCCGGAAAAGGTGATCGAGAAAATCGTTGCCGGCAAGCTGGAGACCTTTTACGCGCGTGCGTGCCTTCTCGAACAGGAGTTCATTCGCGACCGCAACATGACAGTTCAGGAATACTTGAATTCGGTCATCGCCAAAGTGGGCGAAAATATCATGATCAAGCGGTTTGTCCGATATCAACTCGGAGAATAAAACGACTATGAGCGCACCCGGCCGCAAAACCTCATACAAGCGAGTGCTCCTGAAGCTGAGCGGCGAGGCCATGCAGGGCTCGCTCCCTTATGGGATCGACACGAAGATCATCACCAGCATGGCGCAGCAGGTAAAAGACGTGCTGACCCAGCTTCCGGTTCAACTGGCTATCGTGATCGGTGGCGGCAACATCTTCAGGGGCATCCAGGCCTCCGCGCAGGGTATGGACCGCTCGACAGCCGACTATATGGGGATGCTCGCCACGCTGTTGAACGCGCTCGCTTTGCAGGACGGGCTGGAAAAGGCGGGCGTTATGACACGGGTGATGTCGGCTATCGAAATGAAAGAGCTGGCCGAGCCGTATATCCGTCGCCGGGCTATCCGCCACCTGGAAAAGGGGCGGGTCGTCATCTTCGCCGGCGGAACCGGCAATCCATATTTCTCTACCGATACCGCTTCGGCGCTGCGCGCGATGGAGATCGGCGCCGAAGTGATATTGAAAGGCACAAAGGTCGACGGCGTTTACAGCTCCGACCCGAAGGCAAACAAGCGAGCGCGCAAATTCGCCGAGCTCAGCTATATCGAGGTTCTGAAACGAGGGCTGAAAGTGATGGACAGTTCCGCCATCACTCTGTGCATGGACAACCACCTTCCGATCATAGTATTCAACCTTAACGAGTATGGCAATATCAAACGAGTATTACTCGGGGAAAAAGTGGGAACGATCATTAAGGGGGAATAGATGGATATCCGGAAAGAGATCTTGTCGTCAACGGAAGATAGAATGAACAAAGCGCTCGATCATATCCGCCGCGAATTCTCCACCATCAGAACCGGTCGGGCCTCCACCTCGTTAGTCGACGGACTGACCATTGAATATTACGGCTCTACGGTCCCGTTGAACCAGATGGCAAATATCTCGGTGCCGGAACCGAGATTATTGATGGTTACCCCCTACGATAAAGGGGTTCTCGGCGCAATCGAGAAGGCGATCCTGAAATCCGACCTCGGGCTTACCCCGAACAATGACGGGAAAGTCATCCGCATCCCGATCCCAGAACTGACCGAAGAGCGTCGCAAGAACCTGGTGAAAGTAGTCCGCCGGCTTGCAGAGGACACGCGAGTATCCGTCAGAAACATCAGGCGCGAAGCGAACGACCTTTTGAAGAAGAAGGAAAAGAACGGCGATATCTCGGAAGACGACAGCCACCGCGTCATCGACGACGTCCAGAAAGTGACCAACGACTACATCAGTAAAGTCGATGATATTCTCAAGGCGAAGGAAAAGGAGATAATGGAAATCTGAGGCGCTAACGGCCACACCCGAACGCCAAACGCTTTCAAATCAGCCTCCCGTCGCTGTTTTCCAGTCCCGTATGCTTTCTTCCCTTGCATTTATCTCCCTCCTGTGGTAAAAAAAGAGGCATCCCCTCTCTCCTATCCCAAAACCTGACAGCAAAAACGGAAATGAATATACCTTTATGAAGAAGAAGATTTTCTACGGCTGGTGGATAGTGGCGGCAACAAACATCATCTGCATGCTTGGATATGGCACGTGGCTGTACTGTTTCGGCGTGTTTTTCAAGCCGATGATGAACGAGTTCGGCTGGACGCGCGCCATGACTGCGGGCGCTTATTCATTTCGCGGCATACAGGGGGGATTCGCGGCGCCGGTCGTCGGCTGGGCCACCGATAAGTATGGGCCGCGCATCGTCGTCTTTATCGGAACCATCATTGCCGGCTTCGGCTTCATCATGATGTATTTCGTGGAATCATTGATCGGATTCTACATGGTTTATGGAGTGCTGCTTTCGATCGGCATGAGCGCGATGTTGTATCTGCCCGCCATGACCGCCATCGCCAACTGGTTCAATCGAAAACGATCGCGCGCTATGTCGATCCTGACGCTTGGAGCGGCTATCGGTGGCTTTATCTGCGCGCCTGCGGCGGCATACCTCATCCGTTTCATGGGGTGGCGCATCGCTTTTGTCGTGCTTGGGCTCACGGTGTGGGTTGTGGCGCTGCCTCTCTCGCTGGTGATCCGGCACAAGCCCGAGGAAATGGGACTGCGCCCGGATGGCGACCCGCCTGAGGAAGACCCTCCAAACGAGACCCTCGTCCGGTCAGTTGCCGGCAAACCAACGACTCCAGCCGGACGGGATTGGACACTCGGGCAGGCGCTCGCTTCAAGAACCTACTGGATTCTCGCCCTTGCTTTCTTCCTCGCGGCGATGACGCACGCGGTCGTCACCGTTCATGCCGTTCCCGCAATCACGGATATGGGGATCAATCCCGAAAAGGCGGCGTTCAGTCTCGGATTGATGACGTTGCTGAGCATCATCGGCCGCCTCACCTTCGGATGGCTCGGCGATATGGTCGAAAAGCGCATTCTCTTCGTGCTGACATACTCTTTCGAGGCGGTCGGAGTGCTTGCTCTTATGAACGTCCACAGTACGGCTACTCTCTATCTGTTCGCTTTGCTGTTCGGGATCGGATTCGGAGGAGAAATTCCGCTGAATCCGGCAATTCGCGGCCAGTATTTCGGGCGAGCCGCCTTCGGCAAAATCCAGGGGTTCATGGCGCCGGTGACCATGATGGGAAGCGTGATCGGACCGCCGGTGGCGGGATTCCTTTTCGACTTGACCGGCAGCTATCGGACCGCCTTCTTCTACGTCGCGTTGCTCCAGTTCACCGCCGCCATCGTCATAATCTTCGCCCGGCCGGTGAAGGCGCCCGCCGCCGCACAGGTTCCCGCATAAGGTTGTTGGAATAGAGAAATGTGCGTCACGGCGCTAATCATTTGCGGGACCACAAATTGATCACGCCCTTACACCAAATTACACCTGCTGCCCCGAGTAGATTAAAATTCGACCAGTGATTCCACCTTGGAAAAGGAAAACCGAGCAATAATCATGATCCCCTTCCTGTGGTGCTGGCGATTCCCCCCTTTGGAAAAGGGGGACCAGAGGCTGTCCTATAATGGGGTTGGCGCCGATGACAGAACGGTATTGACAAGTCAGAGTAACCCGTCATTCCTGCGAAAGCAGGAATCCAGGGTCTGGCAGAAGAAGACAAATCTCAATTATGGGACAGCCCCACTAAGGGGGATTTCAGACCTTTGGAAGCTTTCTCACTTTTGCGTGAGAAAGCAATTCAGCGAGAATAGCAAGCAGTTCACCCGGTCCGATCGTTACTTTCGCCCCGAAAGGTACCGCTGGTATTCGCTCAGGTTGTATGCTGCACAGGCTGCGGCCTCAAACGACGGAAAAGTCGCAATACCTTCGCGCGCGTATTTCTTCTGAGCTTCGCGGCGAAGGAGCTCGCCCTCGAGTGAATGCGCCGCCGCGAGAGCGATATAAAGAGGTTTCTTCAGTTCTCGGGTCCCGTCAATCGCCATCTGCATCGCCATATCCAGAAAGATTCGGTCGCGCCTGAGCGCCCATTCGACGCGCTGAAAATAGATGAGCGCGTCGATGTTCGGGTCGTCTCGCAACAGCTCGATCATCCGCATGAAGTGATCGTAATTGACAAGAACGCTGAAGATGTCGAGCGGGTTCTTCACGCTCTGGCCGTGCACCGGAACGAACTCGCTCAGCCCGCGGATGGACTCCTCCGACAGTTGCGGCACCAGCAAATTCGCTCGCTCGGCAGCATCGGTCATGGTCACGCTCCCGCCACCTGCCCCGCCGACGATGGCGACGCGGCGCCCGCGCGGCAGACCCATGCATTGCAAAGCCGCCACGTTGGCGACAAGTTCTTCGATATTGTTAACCGGAATGACGCCCGTCTGCTTGCATAGCGCCTGCCAGAGTTCTCGTGAGCCCGCGATCGAGGCGGTATGAGAGCTTACCGCGCGCGAGCCGCCCTCGGTCTGCCCGCCTTTCCAGACAACCAGCGGTTTATTCAGCGTGAGCGACCGGACGACGTCGAAAAAGGCCCGGCCGTCCTTGAGGCCTTCGATGTAGGCCCCAATAATTCCGGTTTTCTCGTCGTTCGCGAGGTAGTGAAGGAACTCGTGAATCTGCAGGTCGCTCGCGTTTCCAAAACTGATCACTTTACTGAACTGGATGCCCCACAGGCCGCCTTCCTCGATAAAATGCCCGGCAAGCTGCCCGCTCTGCGAGACAAATGCCACCGGTCCGCTCGTCGCCGGAAAATCCTTCACCCAGGCGACTCCCGCATCGGGGCAATACACCCCCATGCAGTTGGGTCCGATCACGCGCACGCCCCCGCTCCGCGCCAGAGCTGCCATCTCCGCCTCGAGCCGCGCTCGGTCCTCCAGACCGGTTTCTGTAAAACCCGCGGTGAAAACGTGCACAAATTTGACCTGTTTTTTCACGCAATCCGCCATGACCTGCATCACCGCCGATGCGGGTACGCTGAAAATGGCAAGGTCCACTTGATCGGGAATATCGCACACGTTTTTATATGCCTTAATCCCGCAAACCGTCTGCGCTTTCGGGTGAACGGGATAAACATTCCCCCGATAATTTTGCTTTACAAGCCCCTCAATAAAGGTCTTGCCGCCCCACCGGAAGGCGTCGCCATCGGGTGAGGCGCCCACAACCGCTATCGATCGCGGATAAAACAGGTGTTCCAACGAGTTGTTGCTTGCTCCTTCCGTCATCGATTCCTCCATAACTGCTCCTGTACCACGAACTACTGTTGATGCTCGCAAGTCAGTATGAATTGCAAAAACGATACCAAGCCCACGCACCGGAAAAGGGATTACCCTTTACGGAAAATTGCATTCCGCTCTTAACGCCGTTCATATTCTTATTGCGGATTACTTGCTGGGCGCGGTGATAATCGGTCCGGGGCGAACCTGCAGCCGGCTCTCACCCATTCTTCTGCAACTATAAACGCTGCAAGAGTATATCAACAACAACGGAAAGTTGTCAATTTTCGCATCATCGCACTGCCCTTCGCTTGACATCCGCATTCTGCTCAAGTAGCATGGGTACTGGCTAATACTGCTAATACTTTAACTGTTGGCTTTTTTCAAATGGCTCGACTGCCGGTACTTTTTAACATCCTCCTTTTAACTACCGTTCTCATTCCGCCGGCTGTTTTCATCATAAAAAACCGGGTCCCTCGTTATGCCGTTGCGGCTCAATACTGTCTTTCCGGACTGGTAACCGGGCTTTCGGGTATTCTGGCGGCGCGATACATCACGGTGTCCTTCAGGGTGCTGCGGCGAGTGTTCGAAAACGGGCATGTGACAGCGTTCGATCTGATTGGCAATTTCACAGCCACGGCAAGCCTGCAGGGGCCATACGTAAGGGGCGGCGTCCTCAACACGACGCCCGGTTTGTCGCTGCCGCCGGTCTTCGCCTTCTTTTCGCTGCTCATGCGGATTTTCGGAGACGAATACGCCGTTTTCGAGGCGCGATACAGGACGATGCTGATCTTGTGCGGCCTTCTCACGCTTGGCTGCTTGGTCATATATACCCTGCGCCACACGAGCGGGGGCGAGTCGCCCCTGCCGTCCGGAAAAGCAAACGTCAATCGCCCGACCAGTTTCGCCGGCGCTTGGGGGGCGGCCGCGATTGTGCTTTTGGTTTTTGTTCTTGCCGCCTACCGTGACTGGCTGGCCGGGAATACCGCCTTGATCGTGACCTTGCTCGTCCTGGTCCAGATCATGCTCGCCGATTGGGACTCCAAAATCTCGCCATACCTGCAAGGATTCCTTATCTGCGCGGCGTTCATTCTCAAGCCGAACATCATTCTCGTCCCGCTCTTTTTTGTCGTCTTCTCGTTCAGGCAAAGAAAATACGAGTATCTGGCGGGGCTGATCGGAGGATGCGCGGTCTTCTTCTTTCTCAGTTTGTTGTCGCCGATCATCGAGTTGAGCAATTACCGCACCTTCGTCTTCGAGACATCCAGGACGATTCAAACTCTTCAACTCGGGAACACGGGAAACCTCTCGCTGGAGAGGATAGGTCTGCTGCAACCCGTCGGCGGCCTCATCTCAAAAATGCTTCTGCTGCTCATGGCGGCCGTCATCGTTTTCTTTGCCGGCAGGAGCGATGACCTCGTCCGGCAGGAAATCCCGTGCCTGCTCGCAACCGTAATTCCGTGGCCCATCTTCTGGAGCATCTACTTGAGCTGGGTCGCCGTAGCCGTATGGATTTGGATTTTGATGAAGTTGAAAGAAGGCGAAGGGGTCTATTTGGAAACGCTTTCCGCGTTGCTGCTCAGTTGGTACGGGATCATGTATCCGAATCCTCTCGCGGCGAATCTAATCCTCTTGTTTTTGCTTCTTCTGTTCTTCAAGAAGCCCATTGGAAAATATGTTCCGAGGCTTGTCTCTTTCAATCCGAAGATCTCCTGAACCGAACACAGCGCAAGACCCGGAGCGCGAGCGTGCCACATTGAGCGGTGGCCGTGAGGTGGAAATACCGGGAGGAGCTTTCCCCTCACTTTTTGCTTGCGAAACCTAATGATCCGCGATATGATGAACACGATTCACAAACTGAAAACTTTTCGCCCCCGTGAGAGGACCGTATGAAAGCAGCCGTTCTGCTCGATGCACACTCGATGACAATCGAAGACGTCCCCGTTCCCGTCCCCGAAAAGGGCGAGGTGCTCCTGAAAGTGCATAGCTGCGGCATTTGTGGGACCGACATGGAGTTCTTCGAGAACGGCACGTATAATCCTCCGACAATCCTGGGACACGAATGCAGCGGCACAATCGAGAAATTGGGGCCGGGAGTGAAGGGCCTGAAGCCCGGCGACCGCGTGGTTGTGAACGATCTGTTCTCGTGCGGCGCCTGTGATTTCTGCCGGCGCGGTCTGGAGAACCTCTGCTCGCAAGCCGCCAATCTCGGAATCCATTGGCCGGGCGCGTTCGCTGAATATACCAAGGCGCCCGCACGCTCTCTGTTCAGGCTCCCCGAGAGTATCTCCATGCATGACGGCGCGCTGATCCCCACGCTTGCAGTCGGCCACCATGCCTCCAGGCGGGCGCCGCTCAGTCCGGACGTGAAGACGCTGATCATTGGCGCCGGCCCGATCGGCCTGAGTATTCTTGTCGCGCTGAAGATGGCGGGTGTGCGCAACGTGGTCGTTTCCGATATCAATGAGAGAAGCCGAACCATCGCGAAAAAAGTGGGAGCGTCGGCGGTCGTTGATCCCTCGACCGAGGACCTTCCCGAGCGGCTGGAATCTCTGCTTGGTTCGCAGCCGCGCCTGGTTTTCGAGGCAGTGGGCAAACCCGGAACGATTCTCGAGGCAATGGAGGTGGTCGAGCGCGGCGGCACGGTGGTCGTGGTCGGCAACTGTTTCGAAGAGATAGTGGTCAACCCGATCACCTGGATTCTCAAAGAAATTAATATCCACGCGAGCCAGGCGACTTCGAGCGAGGACCTCGCGACCGCAATCGGCTGGATGGCCGCCGGCAAAATCGATCCGGCTTCGTTTATTACGCGCACCATTTCACTGGATGAATTGCCCGGCGTCATGCGAGGGTTGACCGCCGCAAAGTCTGATATTAAAATAATCGTTAACATATAAAGAGGAGTCTTACGCCGCGCCTCTCTGCCGGCAAAAGGGAGAACCGCAATGCAAAATCACAGCGTCAACATTCCAATACGGGCATGGTTCGGCGATCAATCGCTTCTTCTCACGTTCCCGAAAAACTGGAGCGTTCAGGAATGCCGAATGGATGGACACGGCGCGAAACCGTTGGGTTACGACGAGCTGCGAAAACAGATAGATGAACCCATCGGCGCCAAGCCCCTCTCATCGATCGCAAAAGGGAAAAAGCAGGCGGTTATCGTCTTCGATGACCTCACGCGCCCGACGCCGGTGAAGGATATCGTGCCGCCGGTGCTGGATATCCTTGCAAAGGCGGGCGTGGGGCCCGGCCAGATTCGCTTCATCTCCGCCCTGGGAACGCATCGTGCGATGACGCGCGATGAGTGGGCCAAAAAACTCGGGGAAGACATCGTCGAGAATTATCCGGTCTACAATCACAACGCGCACGAGCACTTGGTGGACCTCGGCAAGTCGAGCAGCGGAACGCCCATCCTCGCCAACCGAGAATACATGTCGTGCGACCTGCGCATCGGAATCGGCTGCATCATTCCTCATGTCGATGCCGGCTTCAGCGGCGGCTTGAAAATCATTTTGCCGGGCGTCGTCGGCATGAAGACCATCAATTACAACCATATGAAAGTGATGCCGCGCAACCCCGACGGCTCGATCTCGGAATTCACGTTCGGAAAGGTTTACGGCAACAAACTGCGCGACGACGCGCACGAGGTGGCCAGAAAGGTGGGGATCGACTACAAGATCGACGCGATCGTGAACGAGAAACGCGAGACCGTGAAGATTTACGCAGGCGACGGGTTCGACTCGTTCTATGAGGGCGTGAAATTCGGCAAGAAATTTTATGCGACGATGCCGGCGCTCGGCGTCGATATCACCGTTTCAAACACGTTCCCCATCGAGAACGAGGCGGGAAAGGCGCTGTGGCCGTGTTATCTCTCGACCCGCGAGGACGGCGACGCCGTTGTGATCACCCACAGCCCGGACGGCCAGATTCACCATTACGGCAACACGCGCTTCGGGACCGAGTACGGCGGCGAGCAGTTTGCCATGGCCCGCAAGCTACCCCGCGCCTCTTATGGGCGCACCCACATTCTCAATCCGTTCCACGCGAAAATGGACACGGAATACTTCGGGCCGATGGATTCGTCATTTCTTTACAAGACGTGGGACAGCGTGATTTCGAAGCTGGCTGGCCAGTATCCGGACGGCGCGAAGGTGGCCGTTTATCCATACTCCTCGATCCAGTGCCCTCCATTCCCGGAGGACTTGTAGGAATTTCGTGCCGGCGCAGTTTTTCCCGCTTCAGAAAAGAAGAAGAACAAAGAATTCCTCAACAGGAGGTAACAGAGGAAACA
This sequence comes from Candidatus Abyssobacteria bacterium SURF_5, assembly GCA_003598085.1. NCBI lineage: Bacteria > Pseudomonadati > Candidatus Hydrogenedentota > Candidatus Abyssobacteria > Candidatus Abyssobacteria bacterium SURF_5. The sequence goes on along the minus strand of QZKU01000002.1, from coordinate 3,937 downwards.
GAGCGCAGAAGCGGGAATATCTTTTCCCTCCGTTATCTCTGTTGGTCCTGCGCGGCGCAGGATTTCAGACCTTTTATTGGGTTTATCTGTCATTCTGACCCCGGACATGATCCGGGGGAAGAATCTCTCTTTGGAACCTAACCTATCACCCATTGTAGGGGCACGGCGGGCCGTGCCCGAAAAACAGACGCGAAGACCACCGATGGACGGACACGGATTTTTCATGAGCCTGCCCCGGACTCCGATCCGGGGTCATTCCCGCGGAAACACAATCCTTGCATGGCTCCTTTTCCTCGGTAGCACAGGCGTCCCGCCTGTGTTCTTTTATCTTCCCGCGCCTTGCGGGGGGAAGAATCTCTCTTCAACTTTGAACCTTGAACATTGAACCTTGAACTAATTCATCAACCACGGAGGGCACTGAGACCCACGGAGAAAAGACAAAATCCAACCACCAAGACACCAAGGCACAAAGAAATTCTTTGAACGCCGAAACGCCAAGAAAGGATTCACAGGAGCAAACAGAGGAAACGGAGAATTCCTTCTTGCGACTCTATGCGTTGAAACTCGCATGAATGCAGGTCAGACGAAAGCTCCTCCGAATCACTAAGCTGCGAAGCGGAGGATCTCAACCTCAGCGCCCTTCTTGATTGATTCCTCTGCGCGAGTCATGACTTTTTCAGTGATAGATTCTGAAAGATAATATTCGCCGCAGTTCTCGCAGATCTCAGCGGGGACATCTTTGATAATGATGGTGCTTTCTTCCCGCTGCAAGGTGACAGTTGCTGTGCCAGGGCGCGTCTCTCCCTGTTTACAAATGACGCATCTCATAGGTTTCTCCTTGTCCGGAAGTCGTCACTCCATATTTCGATTTCAGGTACATATGCCGTAACAACGTAGCATCTTCTTTCCTCCTCTTCCAGCGCCGCGATCACGTGAAGAGGGCGCCCATCTACTACCGCAAAAAGCAGATAACTCGGGAAGGGAGTGTCTTCCGGATAGCTTGCGATTACTTCTCCTGATTCCAGGACAGCGCGCACTTGGGCAGGAGTAATCTTTCGCTTGAACATTCTTTGAACGGCATGGCCGCTGAAAACTATTTCTCCACAGTCCATGAGTTAAAATACCACCTTCCGGACAGGGAAGTCAATCTTCGAGGCTACCGCGGAGAAGCGAAGAGCGCAGATAAAGACAAAGCGCAACAAGACCTCTTAAATCCTTGTTTTATTCTGCCTTTGCGGCCTCGGCGCCTTTGCGGTTCAATCCACCTGCTTCCTCGCCGCAATTTCCTCACCGAGCATATCGGCGGGATTTCGTAATTGACGAAATCCGGACATTCTGGTAAAATCCTCCCGAAGCATCTCGAATCCCGTTTTTTTGTGCAGGGGCACGGCGGGACCGTGCCCAAAAAAGAGGAGCCGGCCCTCAAGCAGCCTCGCCTTGGAAACCTCGAGGGAACAACTCCTCAACCCGCGCGTTCAGCTTCCGCGCGATGAAACGCTCCGTCTTCTCGGAGCGTTGTGACCGGTCCATACATCGCCCTTGAAACCGATTAAGACTGCTTGAAGCAAAAATGTTATTCCTTGACGTTGTCTAAAGAGGAGGGGAATAAGGAAATGATTTCGATCCCGAAGGCGGTAGCGGCAAGATTCGTCTCAACGGTTCCCAAGTTCCAACGAATCCTTCAGATTGCGAGAGACAGAGATGTTAACGAAGCGGACACAGTGGCAATCGTGCAAGATATCCTTTCTGAAGTAATGGGTTTCGATAAGTACCTGGAAATTACCTCCGAATATTGTATCCGAGGGACATTCTGCGATCTTGCCATAAAAATGGGTGAAACGGTCCAGAATGTTATCGAAGTTAAAGCGATTGGCCTAACTTTAAAAGAAAACCATCTCCGCCAGGCAGTAGATTATTGCGCGAATCATGGGGCTCAATGGGCGGTCCTGACGAATGGAATTAACTGGGAACTCTACAAGATCAGATTTGAACAACCCATCCAGTACGACCTTGTTTATTCCTTCAATTTTTTGGAATTGAGCGCGCGCAAGGCTGAAGATCAGGAAAAACTGTTCATTCTTTCAAAAGAAGGACTGGCCAGGGCGGCTCGGGAAACTTTCTATGAGAAGATACAAAGCGTCAACCGCTTCATAATAGGCGCATTGCTGCGACAGGAGAGCGTTTTTTCGACTCTGCGCAGAGACCTGAAGAAACTGACACCGGGACTACGAATTCGGGACGAAGAAATCGAGAAAATACTCTTAAACGAGGTTTTGAAAAGAGATATAATCGAAGGTGAAGAAGCTTCAAAGGCGCTTTCTCGGGTGCGTCGGACCCTCCGAAAAGTAAGCAAGCAAAGTAGCAAGCCAAAGGGAAAATTACAACCAGCCCCGACTCTCGCACGGCCAGCGTTTATTCCGGCATCTGAAACATTCGAACAGGCGACGGCTACTGATCCCGCCGTTGTAACAGATTGAAATGATGACGATAACATTCGAACACATCCGCCTCCAATGCGGCGATTCAATATTTCTGGACACGGAGATCGACACCGAAATCCTTTGCGTAAACCAAATCCAATGCTCTGCCTTAGCGAAGCATTTGAGACCGGCGAAATGATAAGAATATCTTTGGGAAGAAATTGAATGGATAGAGGAAATGATAGATGGATTCCTCCATTCTCCAAACCTTGGGTGAATGGGAAGAAATTAAAGCCTGAGTCGCAGGAAAAAATTGTCCAGCCTGATAAGAGCATCGCTTTTGGGGAACGAAGCATGAAATGGGATGCATTCATTTCTTACGCAAGCGAGGATAAGCCGTTTGTTTCAGCGCTAGCTAATGCCTTACGGGGCGACCACCATCTCGAAATCTGGTTTGATGACCATGTCCTACAGGTTGGGGATTCAATCAGTCGCGCAATCGAACAAGGGCTACGCCATTCACATTGGGGAATTGTGGTCCTAAGTCCACACTATTTTCGTAAGAAATGGCCAAAAGCTGAATTGGCAGCTCTGAGACAAAAAGGGAACAGCCAAGAAGACGTAATCTTGCCCATCTTCCATAACATCACTCCAGAAGAGATACGCGGAAAAGATATTCTCTTGGCCGACATTAAAGCGCTGCCCTCGTATATTGGAGTTCCTGAAATTGCCAGGCAGATAACGGCCAAAATCGAATTATATAAATCACAGGTCAAGAGCTCACCCGACACTCTTCGAAAAGAGGCAGATCGTACCGTATTAATAAGCTGTAATTCTGAGAATCTTCCTGATGACTTATCTTCAAGTACTGTAGAACAAGAAATTGCCGACACATCTATGGGGAAACGTCATGTCGTAATACTAGGTGCGGGCGCAAGTCTCGCAGCCTTTCCAGAAGGAGATAGAAATGGCCGAAAACTTCCGCTTATGAACGACATAATCGACGTAGTTGGACTGAGGGAATTGCTTGAATCAGATAAGGTCAATTGTGATGGCACTAATTTTGAGGAGATATACAGTGCTTTAACGGAGGATGAATCCAGCAAACTTCCAAAACTGATCGAATACAAAGTTGACGACTATTTCCGGTCGCTTCAACTCCCCGACGAGCCTACAATTTATGATTATCTCGTTATGTCTTTAAGACCGAAGGATTTGATCGCCACCTTCAATTGGGATCCCCTTCTCTATATGACCTGCCAGCGAAATTATCAGATAGTCGACCCGCCAAAGGTCGTTTTCCTTCATGGAAACGTAGCAGTTGGTTACTGTCCTGAACATAGCAACAAAGGTGGTTCATGGCTCAGAGGTACCTGCAAAATTTGCGGGAAACGTTTCCAAAAAGTCCCGCTTCTATATTGTCAGCGGTCACTTAAAACCCGCCACCTAGGATCGAATCAAACCCCGCCATTTTGAGAGCGAAATGGTGTATACCTTTTTTGTGTATTCGCAAAGGA
>QZKU01000001.1 GCA_003598085.1 Candidatus Abyssobacteria bacterium SURF_5 | reverse complement strand
CATCTCCAAAACCACAAAGGAAACCCAACAGAGCCAATAAGAAGGAGCAGTCAGCAAAAATCCGCCCCCAAGGGCCGATTTAGATGCGTAAGCCCTAAGAGGGATTCTGCTTGATCATGGGGCGAGCCTGTACTCACAAATCCGGCGTATTCAGCCTGCCGGATGTCAGCCTCTCACGCCCTCCTGAGGAGCGCCATGCCTTGACAGCGGCAGCGAGGTCTTATAAAATTCCACATAATAAAGATCCCCAAAGTTGCATGGTTGATATTGACATGGAAAAGACAGACTCGTCGTTCGCCTCCCCCTGTTTCCCCTCCTCTTGTGAAACTATCAGCGGCTGGAATAGATGATCTCAAAACCGATCTTTTTGGCAGCGTTTCTTTTCGTTATCGCCAATTGCGCCGCTTGCGGAGGCGATAACTCCGCTCCCCCGCCGACTTTCCGGTCCGACACAGCGATAGCAAACGAACTGCACCTGCTCGAACAGAACATGCAGATCGAAGAGGTCCTCGGGCACGACACGCTCAAGCTGAAGGAGTTGCTCGAGCGGGCGAAGGCGGCCGATCCCTCGGAGGCGGGCCCTCTTCTGATTCGCTGCCGGGACGAGTACTTGAAGGGCCTCAGAGGCAGGTCCGGAGTACCGTTGGGCGGATTGGGGGCCGGAACAATCGAACTGTGGCCGGACGGCGCGCTGCATGACTGGAGAATTGCGGGGAATTGGGACCTCGCGAAGGAGCCGGAATTTTCCTTCGCGGCGATACGGACGGAAACACCGGGCTGGCACAAGACGCGCATCCTGCAGGACAGTCGGTGGGCAGGCCGAAAGAGGACGAAAGAGATTACCTATGAGGGCAGGTTCCCTTTCGTTTCTCTCGATTACGGCGCCGGCGAACAGCCTGTCGCCGTCACCAGTTCCGTCTTTTCCCCGTTTATACCTCATGATGCCGAAAATTCCTGTCTCCCGGTCGCCTGCTTTACTTTCAAGCTGATGAACATTTCAGACGAGCCGGTTCATGTTTCTCTTCTCTTTGCAGTTGGCTCTTTCTTTGAGCAGGCAAGCGCGCAATTCGAGAGAACCGATCATTTTTCCATTATTCGCTGCGAATCCGGCCCCGATTCAATCGCGATAGCGACATCGTCACCCAGCGCCGCCTTTTCCGCGGGCTGGGAAGGGCCGTTCCTGCCAGCCGAATTCGAGAAGACGGGAACGCTTCGCGGGCGGATAGGGCACAATGGCAGGATCGCTCTATGTTCAGAGGTCGACATCGAGCCGCGCGCGAGCCGGGAAATCACGTTTCTCCTCTCATGGTATTACCCCGATCAGCGGCAGCGCCCGACCCGCGGCTACCAGATGGAGCAGAAATTTCTCGAACTGGGGACAACGCAAGAGAACGAGGCGAATAAATACATTGGCCGCAGATACAACAAGTTCGGCAGTCTCGAGGAAATCAACAGGTATTTCTTCCAGAACCGGGATCGGCTGGAGAGAGAGACGGCGCTTTGGACAAGCGGCATATATGAAAGCAACGTCGACCCCGATGTGAAACATCTTCTCTGTAACTCTCTCTATCCCTTTTTCAAGACATCGTTTTGGACCGAAGACGGCGGCTTCAATATCTTGGAATCCACAAACGGCTGCGCAAATCCGGACTGCATTCATGTCAGGTATTACGGCTCGATCCCGCTGGCCCTCCTCTTCCCGGAACTCGACCAGCAGATTCTCCGGCGGCTGGCTAAATATCGCGGGCCTTTCGGAGGCGCGAAGGTCGGGCAAATACCGGAACAGTTCTATGGTTTTTCGCTCGAATTGCCGTTCGGCAGGCCATTCTTGCAGAATAACCTCTCGTTCGTTTTGATGGTTTACCGGGATTATATCTGGACAGGGGACGAGGCGTTTCTGAGGGAGATGTGGCCGGCGATCAAGGAGGCGATGACTCTGGTTGCGCAAGCCGACAGTGACGGCGACAATCTTCCCGACCTTGTTCGAGTCGCTCAGTCATATGATGATTACGACATGGGCGACTCGCCGATCTATATCGCGGGCATCTGGCTTGCTGCTTTGCGCGCGGCCGAGGAAACGGCGCTCGTTTTCAATGACCGCTCTCGGGCAAAAGAATATCGCGAACTTTTCGACAACGCCCGCGACACCGTCGAGCGGACGCTGTGGAACGGGCGGTTTTATGCGCTTTCGGAGGAGAGGGCCGACGTCTGCTTTGCTGATGCGCTCAATGGCCAGTGGTACGCCGATATGCTCGGACTGGGCGATCTGCTCGATCCGGAGCGAATACAGAAAACGCTCGCCGCGGTCTTTCAATTCAATGATCCCGCGACTCCATATGGCATCGTAAACGGCTTCTCACCGGGACAAGGCATCGATTATCCAGGCCACGCCGGCTATTTTCAGGCACAAAGCTCTTCCGTTTGGCCCGGCGCAACGTTTGCCGTCGCCTCGCTGGGGCTGTATCGAGGCTTCTATGAAGAGCCCCTTGCCGCCGTTAACGAGGTCCATGAGAATTACGCCGTGCGGCTCGGAAACCTGTGGAATATTCGGGAAGCATGCGACGGGGATACGGGGCTTCCGATGGCCTGGCCGTTCTACTACCGGCCGATGTCGGCGTGGGCGGTGCTGCTCGGCGTGCAGGGTTTTCGTTATCATGCCCCGCATGCATCTCTTGCAATTGATCCTCCAAATCAAATTCGCGACCTGCGAACGCCTCTCATAGTGCCGGGGGTGACAGCAACGCTTGATTTTGCGAGGACCGGCTCAGGCGCGCAACTCAAGATAACCGTTCGGCGCGGAACGCTGCGGCTGAAGCGCCTGAGTCTGCCGGATGAAGCCCCGAAGGGGAAAGTTGATGCGAAAACATGGAAAAATGGGAGTCAATTGGAGGCCGTGCTGACTCGCGACGCCGGTAATTCGATCGTTTTCCGCGAGGAATTGATCCTCTCGGAAAGCGACGTGTTCGAAGCACACCTGCAGCACGGCGAGCTATGAGCGCAATTGGGAGGATGAGGGAGGCATTCGTTTTTCAGGAGCGAGTTGGAAAGCCACGAGTGCGGCGCCGAGGGATGAGACGTGGTAGAACAGCCGCGAGAGCGCGTCGCGCATCTGGCCCGCCGGGTCATTCGGCGTAATGATGAATATCGCGAAGTACGCAAACACTTGAACCAGGATCAGTGCGAGGATAAATAACGGGATTCGCCTTCGGGTCATGACGCATTGTACGGCCGCAACGCCGATCAGCAGCCAGAAAACCCCCCAGTCACTAAAATCGCTGAACTCACGGATAAAACCGCTGAACGTCTTCGGCACTCTGCTCACACCAGCAATAATCGCAGCCGGCGTAGCATGCGCGAGATAATTCTCGTCAAGAAATGCCGGCAACCTCGATCGGACAGATAACGCCGGCGCAAGAAGCAACCCCGTTATCACAAAGAAAAGAAGCACACCTTCTTTTCGCCGAGCCAACCAACCCTTCTCCAGAGAGAAAATTGCAGTAAGAATCAGGAGGTTACCGGCAAACACCAGTCCCTCATTTTTGACCATTGCACAAGCGGCTGCCAGAAATGCGCCCGCCAATACGAACACGAGTTTCCTTTCCTTCAACCAGAGCGCCATCATCAACGCGCTCGAAGTGATATAAAAGGAGAGAATCAAATCTGCGTATCCTGACGCGGTTCCCGGCAGAATTCCGCTATACATAAACGGTACGAGCAGCAGAAGGAAGAGGCTGAAGGCCGCCACTCGTTTTGTGGATTCTGTCTTCGAAAGCTCGTACGTTGCGGCCAGGAGGCCCACAAAAAAGAGCAGGAACAGAAGTCGGCCGGCCCGGTCATCCGTCTCCTGCATATGATAGAAGACCCAGCTTTGCGTCATTGGCAAGAGCAACGGGTAGCGCGGGTGCGGATGATTTCTGGCTATATCTACGACAGCGTCGGAGAATATGGTGCGTTCATGATACAGAATCTTCGCTTTCTGGAGCCAGATCGCGCGCGAATCGAATTGATACGCCGGCCGAGCCACCAGGTTGAAGGAAGTGATTGCAACAATTGTGATGACGACTACTACAGCGGATAACACCAGCAATCTTTTCGGCAGGGGCTCTTTTCCAAAAGTCCTCGCCAGTTCCCAACATTGCGACGCAAGACTTTCCCACGAGGCGCCCCAGGCGCGGCGCTTCATGAACAGCACGAGAATAAGACTTGGCGCGATCAGGGAGTACAGCGACTGGAAGGGAATCTTCCTGGAAAACATGAGGAATAAATAGCAGAACTCGGCGAGGATACCAAAGCCCAATCCAATCGAAAGAAGAAACAGGGTGACGCCCGAGATTCGAGCCCGCCGAAAGATGAGCAGCGCGAACGCATAGCCGATGATGCAGATAGTGAGAAGAGACCAAAGAACATTAAGTATTGTCAAGCCGGACCGGGCCCTCCAACTTATTAAGGCCGAGCGCTTTCGGAGTGAAATAATGGACGATCCAATATTGATTGTCGGGTCCTGCTTCGCTTGAGTATACCTTCCGCGGGTAAAGGTAGTATGAGAGCGTGTACACGTTTGTCATTACGTTGGTGACAACAAGAACATCCGCATCCGGCGGGATCTCGCGCGCACAGCGTGAGATAAATTCGTGGTCTTCAACCGAGTCCAACACACCGCCCAGCATGAGCCGCAGTCTTTCGTTGTTGTCTTTCCCCTTCAGAACCCGCATGTCGCGCACGGTTCTCTTCAGCTCGAGACCGAGAGGCTTAGCCGCAACAAGAACATGGAGGAGAATAAGGATCAGGAGAATCCGTCTCATCAACAATTCGTATCCTTCAGAAATGAACAATCATCTCCAGGGGCGCCGCATTAGTAGTATAACAAGAAGGAAGATGCGTTTACAAAGACGTGCGGCAGGGGATTCAACGAGTGGTATGAAAAAAATCCGATCGCTCCTTCAGAAAAGCAGAAGGTTACTTTCTCCGCGGCAATGCAACGGTCGCATTGGCGGCAACCGTCCTTGTACCATCCTGTTTCTCAGCCCACAGCTCGCAGTCCACAAGGCTGTCGCCGCCGGTTTCCCTTTTGCCGAGGATTTTCCCTTTCAGGGTAATGACATCGCCCGGGCGCGTCATGGCGGCGAATCGAACCTTCAGGCGCTTCAATTCGCCTGCCTCGCCCATCCAGCGAGTAACATGCTGTCCGACGAAGCCCATGCTGAGCATGCCGTGGGCGATAACGCCGCCGAGGCCGGCTTTCTCGGCATAATGGTGAACCGTGTGGATCGGGTTGAAGTCGCCGGAGGCGCCGGCATATTTCACAAGCTGTACTTCGGTGATGGGGTCTTTCGCGAGGCTTGGAATCTCATCGCCCACATTCACGTCATCGAAATAAACGGTCTGGCCTGCCATCGCTTCACTCCTTTTCAGGGCCATGAGGCGTTATCTTCTTATTACCACGGTGGAACGAGCCACGAACACTCGCTCGTTCTTCTGATTGCAGCCGGTCATCTCGGTGGTCACGATATCCATCGGGCCGCTCTTGCCCTGTTTCTCGTCAACGTTCACGATCTTCGTGCTGTAGCTCATCGTGTCACCGGGCCTTATCGGCTGGTAATACTCGTATTCCTGTTCACCGTGCAGCAGGCGCGCGCAGTCGAACTGAAGGCCCTCCATTACCTTCTCGCCCTCGAATCCGAAAACAGTGGGGAAAGTCGGCGGCGCTATGATGCCGCCGTAACGGCTGCGGCGGGCGTATTCTTCATCCCGGTACAACGGGTTCTCGTCCCCGATCGCTTCCGCAAACCGCCGGATGTGGCCCTTCTCGACCTCCAGCGAATGCGTACGAGTTGTTTTCCCAATAGCGGATTTCTCGATCATGTTTTCCTCCTCGGCCTGTGAATCAAATATTCCAGGCTGCCCGCGCGCCCTCTTCGGTCGCTTCGATGATGCGCCGCGGCTGTACCGCGTCTCCCACAACCACGTGCGGGATTTTGTGTTCCTCAAGAAGCGCTTTCAATCCGGAGCGAGAACGCGTGCCGACTGCAATGACCACCTGCCTGGCCGGCAGCACTTCCTCTCCCCGTTCGCTCGTGATGATCACTGCATCCTCGCGGATTCGTTCCACCTTGGTTCCCAGCAGCAAGCGGCCTCCGCCGTCACGCAGGCGTTTGTGAAGCATGTAACCGTGTGAGGCGAACTTCTTGACCGGCGAGCGCGGCAGCAGTTCGACGACCGTCACCCTGCTCCCCCTCGCGATCAGAAAGTCGGCCGTCTCCATCCCGATCATCCCACCGCCGACAACGACAACGGTTTCTTTCGGCGCGACCTCGCCCGCAAGGATTTGAAGCGCATTGCACACGTGCGGGAGCTCGACACCCGGGATAGTTGGAATGATTATCTCGGCGCCTGCAGCAAGAATGACGATATCCGGCCGTCCACTTTTCACCATATCCGGCGTAAGGAGGGCATTCAATTTTGTAGTGACTCCCGCCGTCTCAACCTGTCCGCACAGCCAGTGAATCCAGTTTTCGTAACACTCTTTGTGCGGCGCCTTCGATGCAAAATATATCTGTCCGCCGGGCCTTGCCTCTTTTTCGAAAAGCGTCACCTCGTGACCGAGTCGCGCGGCCTCGTAGGCGGCGGTCAGGCCCGCGGGCCCCGATCCGGCAACCCAGACTTTCCTGCTGGTTTCCGCAGGCTTTTTTGGATACGCGAGCTCCTGGCCCGTTTCCGGATTGATCGCGCAGCGGACAGAGGAGCCGGGCTCGAGCATGAGGCGCTCGATACAGCCCTGGTTGCAGGCGATGCATATGCGAATCTCCTTCGAGCGTCCTTCCCTTGCCTTCTTCAAAAAGTCAGGGTCGGCCAACTGCTGGCGTCCGAACGCGATCAAGTCGGCGTCCCCGCGCGCGATGACTTCATCGGCAAGCGCGGGATCGGTGAATCGGCCGACCGCAATGACGGGGACTTTCACTGCATCTTTGATTTTTTTGGCGCGCCAGGCGTTGAAGCCGGGCTCGTACTCGGCCGGAGCGCTCGTGATGCCGGCGGGTGTTCCGTGTGTCCCGAGCGATGCATGAATAATATCCGCGCCGGCGGACACCAGTTCGGGTAAAATTTGCTGAATATCCTCGACGGTATACCCATCTTTTATACATTCCTCTGCGGAAATTCGAAGCGAAATGGGAAAATCATCGCCCACATTTTGTCGAACGGCTCGCAAGACCTCAATAATGAATTTCGCCCGGTTAACCAGAGAGCCGCCATATTCGTCCTGGCGCTGATTCGAGAGTGCGGACAGAAACTGGGTCAGCAGATAACCGTGCGCACCGTGCACCTCGACGGCATCGAAACCGGCCTCACGAGCGCGCAACGCGGCCCGTCCAAAAGCGTGGATTATCTCCTGAATCTCGGCCAGCGTCATCTCGCGCGGCGCCTGCCGATAGACCACGCTCGGGATTGCCGACGGTCCAATCGCCTCTCCCTGCATCAGTTGGAAAAAGCTCTCACGGCCGGCATGGTGGAGCTGCATTGCAGCCTTGCCGCAGGCCTCATGGATTGCGGCGGCATATTTTTTCAGTCCGGTAATGAAGCGGTCATCATACGCTCCGAGATGGTTCGGACTGACCATGCCGCTGGGGTGGACACAGGTGATTTCCGAAATGATCAGGGCCGCGCCGCTGCGGGCCTGCCGTCCGATATACGCCAGAAGCGCGTCGCCGACCATGCCGTCGTCGTCGCCCAGGTTGGTTCCCATCGGCGGCATGACGGCCCGATTCAAGAGTTCCAGTTTCCTGATCCGGATCGGTGATAACAGATGCTTCAACGTGCCCAAATCGGATACCTCCTGCGCTTGAATTGCAAAATAAACTCCCCACTACACGTCAAATCAGAAATCGTCGGGGCTTTTTCGACAACTATACCTTCTCAAAAATGTGGATAGTCATTGCGGCCTCTCCGTTGCCAAGCGTGCCGCCTCCGTTTTCAGCCATTGCGATGCGGTGTTTTTTGATCTGCCGCTTTCCGGCCTCGCCGCGCAGCTGCGTGACCAGTTCGTGCGTCTGTGCCAGACCGGATGCTCCAATGGGATGCCCGCGCGAGATCAGGCCGCCACTCGGATTGACCGGAATCTTGCCGTCGAGCGCGGTCGCGCCGCTCTCGGCGAAAATGCCGCCTTCACCTTCCGGGCAGAAACCGAGGGCTTCCATCTGATGGATTTCTCCGAATGCGGTCGCATCATGAACCTCAATCACGTCAATATCCTCCGGACCGACCCCCGTTATCTTGTAAGCCACGGCGGCGGCGCGCTGGCTGATATCGTTCTCGCCGGTGCGTCTCCCGGATTTGAGCACGGACGCCCGTATTCTGACCGCCCGATCCGAAGGATGTTTCTTGAAGAATCGTTCGCTGCAGATAATGGCGGCAGCCGAGCCGTCGCCGATCGGCGCACACATAGCGCGGGTCAGTGGATAGGCCACTTCGCGGTCCGCCAGCACTTGCTCGACCGTCTGCGGAAACGTGTACTGGGCCAGCGGATTGAGGGTCGAATTATTGTGCGCTTTGGCCGCTATAACGGCCAACTGCCGCTGCGTTGAACCGTATCTCTGCATATGCATGCGTGCGCCCATTGCGTAAAAATCCATGAAGACGGAGTGTCCGCCCGGCTTCTCGGCAACAACCTCAGCGCCTTTCTCCCTGGCCTCTTTCTCTTTTCGCGCCTGCTCCTCTTCCGCAAATTTTGCCATCCGCTGCATCATCTCTTCGACGTCGGTCCCCGCCATGAAACCACGCATTACCTTGACACGGTCCTCGTCGTACATTTTTTCGGTCCCGATGGCCAGAACACAATCATAGAGGCCCGCTTTTATCGCCGTCCAGGCGCCGTGCAGGGCGGTGCTTCCGCTGGCGCATGCATTTTCCACGTTGGTGATGGGAACACTATCGAACCCATTTGCGCTCAGGGCGACCTGGCCGCGGATCGAATGTTGAAAGGAGTACATGCCCCAGCCGGTATTCGAGAACCAGGCGGCTTCGATATCCTTGCGGGTCAAACCGCAATCCTTCAATACGAGTTCGAGCGACTCTCCTGTCATCTGTTTGACGCTCTTCTCGTAATGTTTTCCGAACTTGATCATTCCTACTCCGATGATGTAAACATCGTCACCCATTTCTTTTCGCTCCTTTTCCTGTCCGATGCGGCACTACTGAGAGATTGCGGAGATTAAGACAGCGCTGCGCGCCGAATGCTCCGGTACGAACTATTAAGGATCAGCCCGCAACTAATCCGCAGGCGGTGGCACGACCTTGATTATATCCCGTACGGACAAAATGCTCAACGCTTACAAGAGGCATCTTGGCACCTTTCAAAAAGCGATTCCTGCGATGGTACGGGCTATTTGGACAGTGACGAGATAGTGTCATCGATAACCGCCAAGAGCTCCTTGTGCGTATCGAGTTTCATTTGCCCGATCATCTCCCTGCTCTTCTTTAGCGGGTTCGCGAATGCAAGGACCTCGTTCATCAGATCGTTGAGAGGGCACGCCTTCATTACAATGTGATGTTGTTCGCATTCCTGAGCAGTCAATCGCTTGGCGGTGTATTGCATTTCCTCGAACTTGTACATGGGGAGTGCCCGTTTCGAGATGGCGGTGAAAACGGGTCCGAGCGGAATGTTGATGTCTACTTCAGGAAGGCAGATCCAGCCTCTGTCCGACCGCATGAAACGAAAATCATGAGTGAAGGACAGAAAGGCGCCGCCGGCAAAGGCGTGACCGTTGATGGCCGCGATCGTAATCATGGGATACGTCAGCAGGCGTCTCAGGAAGCCATACATCTCGACCAGGAACTTGTCGCGAATTTGCGGGCCTTCCTCCGCGATTGCGGGCCCGAGCCAGTCCAAATCGATGCCGTTCGACCAAATCTTTTCATGCGCGGATTTGACGACAAGAACATCGGCAGCGGTATCATGCTCAATGGTGTCTAGTATTTCCGAGAAACCTTTGAAGAAGGGGAAATTAAACCGGTTCTCCCCGCTGTTCATTGTCAGCACGGCCACATGCTCGTCCATCTCGTATTCGAATTTCGCCATTCCTCATCCTCCGCTCTCTTCGCGTTTCCATGCCTGGCTTCAGGAAACCATCTCTTCAATAATGTCCTTGACGGGCTTAATCTTATTTATCAATGCGCTTACCTGTCCCGCTCCAGCCGGAAAGAGGTCGAAGTTGCCCGTCCGCCACGCTTCGCCGGCATTCAGCATATTATACTCCTGGCTGAGGTCTGCGCCGGAGGCAATCAATTCGCCCAGCTTCGGATTGATGATAGTGCGCATGGCCATACGCCCCATCGGCAACAGCGTCGTCGCCGTGTCTCCGCAGGCAACGATTGCTTCCTTCCACGCGCGCGGGGCCGGGCTTTCCTCGGAGGCCAGGAATGCGGTGCCGATTTGTACACCCTGAGCGCCGAGTGCCATTGCGGCTCGGTATCCTCGACGGTCGGCGATTCCTCCGGCGGCGACCACGGGAATGCTCACCATGTCGCACACCAACGGGATGAGGATCAGATTAGTGGATTCGGGGCCGGTGGTGCGCAAACCGCCGGACTCGCTCCCGGAAACAATTACCGCGGCCGCGCCCGCGTCGGCCGCTTTTTTTGCGAGCGCAGCTGCAAGCGTGACGTGAAGGTAGTTCAACCCCAGTTCCTTGATCTTTGGATAAATATTTTTCGGCGAGCCGGCGGAGGTTGTTACGGTTTTTACGCCCGTTTCGGCCAGAACCTCGAGGATAGCCTCGTTGTTCGGATTCATGGCGAGCATCAGATTTGCGCCAAATGGTTTATCGGTCAGGCTCTTTACCCCGGCGACCATCTCCCTGACGTTTTCCAGGTCCGTGACAAACCCCAGTGCGAGCATTCCGAAGCCGCCCGCCTTGCAGACGGCAGCCACCATTTTCGGGTCGTTCAACTCACCGATTGGGCCTTGAATGATGGGATACTTGCTGCCCAGAATCTCCAGTAAGCGCGGCATCTCCAACCTCCCCTAACCCTGAACTTCCTCATACAACGCTCTGGTTTCGGAATCCATTGCGGCCAAGCGCCTGCACGCTTCTGCCGGCGGCACCGCCTCGATCAAGCCATCGGGATTTTGGACGGCACAGCCGCTCTCCGCCAGCATCTTGTATCGCTTCTTGCGCTCCTCCTTGTCGGGCGCACACACTAATTGGCACATTCCGCACGTCATGCTGAATTTGCCTTCTATCAACGGATGAATTCGCGCACCATCCATCGCCGGCCTGCGGGTGTGAATGTCGAGATGCTGCATGACTGCCGGCCCGAAGTCTTCATCTCGTTCCGGAATCGGGAACCGGCCGGGCGACCATGTGGACCATGTGCCGGAGGGGTGAAGACCGGTGAACCCGCCACAGACGTATCCACATCGATTATACTCGCGACGCTTGGCATAAGTGAAGGAGACGCCTCCAAGCGTTATTATTTCCTCTTCCTCCGGGTCCATCAGGCCCGAGAGACAGGCCGCCATGCAGAGGCGGCAGCCGTCGCAGTAGTTTTCCTCCTGCGGAAGCGGGGCGGTCGGATGCAGTTCAGCGGTCGTGACGACGCCGCCGAGAATGATGGCCGCGCCCTCGTTTTTCGTTATGGCGTTGCCCGAGAGACTCATGTGGGACACGCCGGATCGCACTGCGAGGTATCTGAGCGAGACGTCCGGTTTCAAATCAAAAATCCCGCGAGGCGTGTCCTGCCGGTAAACCTGATTGGATGCCACCGGATAAGAAGGAAAGCCTTTTTGCTCCAGATACCTTGCAAGGTCGAGCGCAATTCCGCTGGCAATCTTGTTTGCCCGGGTGTTGTCCTTCTGTTGCGACAGGTGATCCTTCTTCATCAGGTACGGCGGGATGCAGCTCTGGTCGAGCGGAATAGCAAAGCTGATGGCTGACCGTGCGCCCGGCAGAACGTACTCGAGATTGACCGACGGCGGCCCGCCCGCAAGCGTTTCGGTCGTTGCGAAACCGTAAGCGCATGCGCCCTCTCCCATCACTCTGTCGATGATAAGCTGTTCAAGACTATACATGACGCAATCTCCAATTAGTGTTCACGCCGTTCGTAGAGCGCCCGTGTTTCCGGGTCCTTGGCGGCAATGCGTTCAGCCGCCTGTTCAGACGACATCACCTCAAGCGAGCCGCCCGAATTCTGAACGACGCACCCGCTTTTTGTTAACATTTTGGGTTCTTCTCCGATTTAGTTGTTGCCTGAGAATGCCTGTATGACTTTAAGAGTAAAATATCGGTTGTCATGGAATCCGAAGGCGCGTTTGGAAATGCTT